>CAYWZD010000055.1:0-14261 GCA_964462755.1 uncultured Victivallales bacterium
TTGCCGAGGACCGCGGGGGGATGAATGGTGCAGTTCGGGGGGATGACGTTGTTCATGCCGGTATAGATGCCGTTTTCGATCTTGTAGCCCGGAATGACGTAATGATCGCACTCTTCCTGAAGGATGAACTGGTTCAGGTGATAATATCTGCGGATGCTGGAAATCTGAGTGATCCGGCATTCCTCGATCCGCCGGAGATCTCCGCCGGCGAAAACCATCATTCCGTCTCCGCAAGTGATGGGCTGGGAGCCCGGCTGAAGAAGGACATCCAGATCGGGCAGTGAATTGCGGTTGTAATGCTGAAAGAAAAGTCCGTTGAAGACCATGACGGGGTGGCCGTCTGCGAGAAACGCCCTGTGATGGAGGAGAAAGTCGGCGCAGTCGGAACTGGTGTTGTCCCCGTGATACTGAATGTTCAGGTTCCATTTCGTTCCGGTTCCGAGAAAGAGCTCCAGGCGGACATCATATTCGGAATCGATCACCATGATGTCGGTAATTCCGATCATGGAACAGAAGTCCAGCCAGTATTCGATGAGAGGCTTGTTTACGATCGGGAGGAGATATGGGTTTTCTCCGGGGAGAAACTGTTCCACCCATTCCATGTTGTCATGATGACAGTTGATGAGAGCTTTCATCGTCAATAGGCCCCCCGTCCGGTGAATACGGCCGGAATTGTTTTCAGGAGGATCATGAAGTCGCTCCAGAGGCTCTGGCTGCCGATGTATTTCTTATCCAGTTCGACTTGTTTTTTGAATGGGATGTCGCTTCGTCCGGAAACCTGCCAGGTACAGGTGATTCCCGGAAGCACATGGAGACGCTTGCGCTCCTCGAGCGAATAATGAGCCACTTCGTCCGGAGTGGGCGGACGTGGGCCGACCAGACTCATATCCCCGATGATGACATTGAAAAGCTGAGGCAGCTCGTCGATGCTGAACTTCCGGATGAAGCGTCCGATCCGTGTGACGCGGGGATCTTTTTTCATTTTGAAAATGACCCCGTCCTTGGACTCGTTCTGGGCCATGAGCTTCTTTTTGATTTCATCCGCGTTGGAATACATGGAACGGAATTTGTAAAAATAAAAATGGCGGCCGTCTTTTCCTACCCGGATCTGCCGGTAAATCACGCGTCCTTTGGACTCCAGGCGGATGGCGATTCCGAGGATCAGAAAGAAAGGCAGCAGGACCAGCAGCGCCGCGAGGGAAATCACGATGTCGCAGAATCTCTTGACCGCTTTGGTCGAATTGATCGTGAAACGCCAGAAGAAAAGCTTCAGGTTCACTTGCGAAATTCTGCGGTTGTTGCTTCTGCTTTTGATGGCATTGATGATGATTGCCCGCTGGGTCTGGCTCAGGGACACCGTCGATTTCATGGATTTGTCTCCAGAAGCAGGACCGTGATTTTGAACTTCTTTGGGGGAATCTGCCATTTTAACTCTTGAATTATTTAGCGTTATGGAAAAGGTTACAACAGCTTCTGAAACTCTTTGATTTCTTCAAAGGGGGTTGCACACAAGTCCAGATTATCATTCTTTGCAGCCATTTCGATGTCGTAACTGGCGCGTCGGATGTCTTCCGCGCCGATGTTCGCCGAGCAGCCTTTGAGCGCATGAGCCGCATAGCGGAGGTCAACGGCATTTTTCTCTTTCAGGGCGTTCTCGATTTTACCGATGCAATCCACCACCGTTTCCAGATAGTTTTCATAGAGTAATTCAAAAGTCTCGTTGTCATCGATCCCCAGATTGATTTTGACGTACTCTCTGATTTGCTCTTTCATTGTAGTCCTCCGGAAATTTGGTTGCCTGAAAATCCGTGTCATGGTTGAAACGGGAAAACCCTTCAAGCTTCTATAATATACCTTTCTCATGCCGAAAATCAACCATTGCAAATCAGTTCGGGATAAAAATGGCTGATATTCTTGCCATGCCCGGAAGGAAAGCCTTCTGTGACAGAGGATTCTTTCCCGCTCGAGGCACGGTTCAAAAGACAGCGGCATTCCTTACTGATTGATGATGAAGATCGTTTCGTTCAGACCGAAATAATGATTTCTGGTGATGGAAGAGGCGATGCTGTGAATGATGGGAAGACCGCGCCCGGAAGTGGCCCGTTCCGCATTCTGACGATCCAGAAGTTCCTCCGTGGATGAATAGAGCGCCGGGTTGCACTGCCATTCCTTGCCCCTGTCCATGACCCGGATGCGGACCCCGTCTTTCAGGGCGGTCAGACGGATGAAAATGTTCGTGTGCGTATGGCGGCGTGATTCCAGGCTGTGCACAATGACATTGTTGAGGAATTCGCTGAGAAGCATTTCCACCTTGGTGGCCAGTTCGGAGTTGAACAAGTTTGCCACGAATCTGGAGAACGACACGACGCATGGAGTGACTTCCGCCGTATCGGCGGCGATGACCTGCTGAATTTCCCGGCTCGGTTTGAGCTGTTTCTGAATGGCCGCGATGCAGATGTCGTCCGATACGATGTCATAGCCGATCTGTTCCAGCGCATAACGGATACGGAAGGGAATCGAAACCACGTCCGCTTCCTTGGAAAGCGGTCCGAGAAGCGAAAGGAACGTATCGTCGTCAACCGAGTCTCCGGAATTGTTGTTCAAATCCAGAATTCCGTCCGTGTAAATGACGAAGATGCTGTTGTCCTGAAAGTCGTATTCCACGGTATCTTCAGGCTTGTAGTGATTTTCTCTTGCCAGCCCGACCGGGAGGCCTCCCATGTTTTTCAGGTCGATGAAAGTGGCTTCAGCTTTATCCGGAATACAGCAGATGGTATTGGGATGGCCTGCGCTCTGGAAGGAAAGATGATTCTTCTGGAAGTCGAAAATCGCCACGGTGCAAGTCATATAGTTTTTGCTGCCGAGGTCGTTCCGGAAGAAGTTTTCGATGCCGTTCAGGATGGTGTGGGGAGCCACCGTGCCGGCGCCCATGAACAGAAGCGCTTTCAGGAACGACTGCACCGCACTCATGTAGAGAGCCGCCTGAACTCCATGTCCGGCGATGTCTCCGATGAAAAACAAAGTCCGGTGTTCGTCCAGACGGATCAGTTCCAGCATGTCTCCGCTGACTTTCATGGCCGGCATGTAGAGATAGGAGACGAGCATCTGGCTGGAAATGGAACACCAGCTGGGGAGCAGCACCTTCTGAACATCTCCCGCGAGCGTCAGGTTGTCTTCCAGCTGCTGATAATACAGGTTGGTCGCATGCAGTTCGCGGTAAACGGACACCGCCTGATCGATTTTTTTCATGAGGGTCGTCTTGTTGAACGACTTGTTCATGTAGTAGCTGTATTGATCGTCGGCGAGCTGGTTGAGGAGGGTGCTGTTGATGTCGTCCACCATCGAAGTCAGGAAGATGATCGGCACTTCCTTGTTGATTTCGCGGATCAGCTTGCGGACCTCGAAGCCGTTGATTCCCGCCATGAGGATGTCCAGAAGAATGACATCGAATTCCTTCTTCTTGAACTCATTGAGCGTTTCCAGCGCGTTCTCGCAGGTGGTAAGTTCGTATTTTTCACCCTTCAGGCAGGACTTCAACAGAAGCAGGTTGAATTTTTCGTCGTCAACAGCCAATACTTTGATTAATTTTTCCATCAGCGTTTTTTCCTTTTTGAATGCTTCCCGAGGTCATGTCTGCTCATAGTGGAAACAAAGTTGTTAAGCGTTGTTTCCGCATCTTCCCTGGTCGTGACAATAGGAGTCATCAGCTGGTAAACCCACCAGGTATCGTCGGGATGCCAGAGACTTCTGAAGCGCAGATAACTTCCTGTCGAGGTCGTCGCATCGGAATACCATGCATAGAAGAGGAACCGTTTTCCGCCGGAAACCGCCACGATTTCTTCAAACGAAAAAGAGTGACCTGTCAGGAAAATTCTTCTGGGAGTGATTTTTTCCAGTTCCCATCCCGCGGAAAGAAGGCAGACCGACGGCGGATGAAGGTTGTGCACGGAACTCCCGCTTTCAAAACTCAGCAGCGAGATGAAGTCCCCGTTTGGAGCGAAATAGACACTGCGTTCCGTTTTCCGGTTGCCGGCAAAGAAACGTTTATCGAAATCGCTCAGCTCCTGTCTTGAGCCGATATAGTCCTGAAAGTTCATCCGGCTTGTGCTCAGATACATGGCTTCTCCTACAGGAAGACGGGTATTGTCCGCCAGGGAGAGGCAGAGAAACGCGGTCAGAGCCATATAGAATATTCCATGCCGCCAATTCGGACAGAGGTCCAGAAATTCCGCCGCGACGGCAAACAGCACAAGAAGACTTCCAAAACAGCACTTGAGGATGATCCAGCTCCAGATCATGGGGGGAAACATGGCAATGGAAGTCGTCGGGATCGACAGAACAATCAATCCACCCGCCGGAAGAAGCCGCCAGAACAGATTCCAGCCGTAAAAAAGCCAGACCAGCGAGAGGGAGCATCCTGCCAATCCGCAGAAATAAAACAGATTCATGGATGCATATATTCCATAAGAGAAGACCGCGAAACTGCCCAGAAGAAACGGGATCGCCATGAAGTCTCTCTTTCCCGCCTCCTTTTTCGCGTGCAGAAGAAGCAGAATCGACAGAAGAACGGCGCCGACCAGAAGATAAAGGAAATCGTAACGGTCCATCGGGGAATTTTTCCATACCGGAATCAGACGGCAGATTTCCGGCGCGAGCGGCAGCACACTGAGGACGATTGTCAGCGGTTTGAGTGTTCTGGAGATCATGCTTTCTTCTCCTCTTCCGGGGGATTCGCCGGAGTATGGGCTTCAAAGATCAGCCCTCCCGCATAGAGCAGCAGGAAGGAGACCAGAACCATGAGCCAGCCGAGGATGGTGTGAAGATACGGATCGAACACGCGGTCACCGATGACCCGGTATAGCAGCAGGGTTGTGGTCAGCCGCAGCACATTGGCCGCGAGCAGCGCGGGAAGGATCAGCAGATAGTGCAACACTTGTGCGCTGAACGTCTTCTGCATTGTCAGCACCAGGAAGAAACCGAGGAGAAGCATGACTTCCAGCTGTTCGATTCCGCTGCAGGCGGCGGTAATGCTGATGGCCGTTCCGTCCATGGAGATTTCCGTCCCCTGCCAGACCGCGTGGATTCCTCCCGTTTTCAGGAGAAAAGCGGAGAAGCCGGCGGACATGACTCGCAGGGGATAGCTGAAAAATACATTGAAGAACGCCTGTTCAGGAGTGACGACCAGCAAAATAAAGGCGGGACAAAGCATTTTCAAACTGATCAGGATTGAACTCGAGATCATGAAAAAACCGGCGGCGCTGAACAGCAGACACCAGCTGTGCGGCAGTCCGAAAAAGAAGAAAACAAAGGCCAGCGCCAGAAAGCACCACGCCCCTGCTTCGTCCAATGCTTTCGGCTGGGGCTTTTCCTTGATGTTCCAGAGAATATACCAGCCGAGAGAGGCGCCCAGCAGCCAGAGCATGAAGAAATTCATTTCCCGGCCGATGTCAAAGGCCTGATACAATCCGATTCCTGAAATAAGCAGGAAACAGCCGCAGAGCTCGGGAATGGTTTTCAACATTTTCAGGAAGTGCCTGAAAAATACAATCATTTCCGGGAACCCTCCTCCAGTTTCCGGAGTTCTTCCCTTGCTTTTTGGGAATCCGGCTTGAGTTCCAATGCCCGCTGGAAACAGAGTTTCGCCTGAATAGGATCTTTTCCGGGGCGGCAACCTTCATCGATCAAAGCCTCCACGAGGGTGTTGACGATTCTCGGGTTGCTGTGTTTCAACTTCAGGAGGGTTTCCAGTTCCAGAATGGTCTGCGAATAGTTTTTCTGTTCAAACTCACGCATCGCATAACATTCCTCAACGCGGGGGTCTTTCGGATACATGGTTTTTGCCTGGACCGCCAATGTCATGGCTTTCTCCTCCTGGCCGAGCGAGGCGAGAACTTCCGAATAGTTGATCAGAACCAGCAGATTGTTCGGTTCCCATTGAAGCAGTTTCTCATACAGCTTGGCTGCTTCCGCATCATTCTTGTCCGTAGCATAGAGCGCCGCCAGCTGCAGAAGGACCATCCTGTTTTCAGGGAATTCCCTCTGGGCTTCCAGAAGGTATTTCCTTTTTTCATCGGGTGTTTTTGCGAGTTCCGCCAGATTCAGATAAACGGTCAGGATTTTGTGGTCGTTCTTCAGCGCATCCTGGAAATAGCCGTATGCCTTCTGTCTGTCCTTGGCCACGATTGCCGCGAACGCTTTATAAAGGAATGCCCTGGCTTTCCGGGCAGGCTTTCCATTCGCGGCGTATTGATCGGCGAATAACTCGATTTCCTTGGGTTTGTTTCTCATGAGGAAAATGAAAAGACGATCCGCCGCTTCCGGTTCATCGGGGTTGGCGGCCAGTTCCTGACGCAGATATTTTTCCGCGGCCGGCAGATTTTTGGCCTGTTCCTCGAAACCGGCCAGAAGCGACAGGGCAAACATGGATTTCGGGTCCGCCTTGAGGAGTCTCAGCGCAAAACTCTTGGCGTCTTCCGGGCGGTTCTCCGCCACCGCCTGAATGGTGGCGGCGAGAAGGGCATCCCGGTTGTTCGGATCGCGGACAAGTATTCTCCGGGTCACTTCCGTGTATTGCGGCTCCAGTTTTCCTTCCCGGAGATAACAGAGAAGCAGAAGGTCTTCCACGGCCGGATTTTTTTCTTCCAGAGAGAAGAGATAACTTCCCAGGAGAATGCCGTCGTTATATTGTTTCGCCTCATAATAGCGCAGAAGAAGAGGCAGCAGGATGGCGGTGATCCGTTTCGACGCGTTGTCTTCACCGGACGCCGCCAGCTTCCGGGCGTTCCCGATCAATCCGGCCGGCGGAAGGTTCAGAACGGCTCCGGATTCCATCTGGAGGTAGTTGTAAAGCGGACGTTCCGAGAAATCAAGACAGTTCTCGAGAAGTTCGCGGGTCTTTTCATATTTCTTGTTGAGAAAGGCGGACAGCGCTTCCAGATAGTATTTCAGCACGATGCCATCCCGGATATTCGTCGGGATGAGTTTGATCAGGGCATTGATCTTGTCTGGTTTCTGAAGGGCGGCGTAGGCTTCTCCCAGTTGGCGCACCTGAAGGAAATTGCGTTCGGTATTCGGCACTTTTTCAAGAAGTGTCACCGTTTCCTGAAAACGGCCCAGCGACAGATAATAATCGGCAAGAACCGCGTTGCCGAACAGCGGAAATACGGCGGCGGCCTCTTTCAGGAGCTTCTCCCGGTCGGTGCCGGTCACATAACTGGAGAGTCGCAGCAGCGCGGTGAAACGCACAAGGGTCTTGTCCGATTTCCGGGCAAGCCATTCATACGTCTTTTTCGCTTCCTCCTTCTGATTGTCCACCAGCAGGAGATCCGCCGACAGCAGACTGTAGTCATCCTCATTGACCAGTCCCTTGTCGATATCTTCGAAGAGGCGCTTCGCCTCTTTGAAATTGCCCATTTCAAGTTCGGCCCGGCTCAGTTCCAGAATTTCCGGCGCCGTCAGTTTTCCGGCCTTCTTGCGTTTTTCAAGATAAAGGGCTGTCTCGCGGAAATTCCGTCCGGCGTTCAGCGCGGCTACATAGCGATAGACCAGCGAATCATCCAGCGGATTCAGGGATATGAGCCGTTTCCAGAGAAGGGCGGCCACCGGGAAGTTATATTCTTTTTCCAGGATTTCCGCACTTAAGCGCAGGGCTTTTTCATTCAGGTTGTCGCGGCTCAAGACTTCTTGAATGGCCTGTTTTGCCTCGGTATATTTCTTTTCCCCGTAAAATTTTTCCGCGTTGTAGAGGGAGTCCGCTATGTCTTTTTTCTCGAAAGCCTGCCAGAGAAAAACAAACACGATGCCGATGGAAGTAAAAACAAGTGAAAGTATAACAAGGTACTTGATAAGTTTTTTCATGAAATTCAAAAAGCCTTTCCGCCGGTTGAAGGCAGATCATATCCTTCAAAATAAGTATCCCCATCCATATTTTGCCCGGAAAAGCAACAAAATACTTATGCCTGAAATTACTTTTTATACAATAACATCATTCTTTTAAAATTCCAATGAAATATTCGGGTTTTACTTGATTTCCTGTTATGAATGAGGTATTGTAAACCGCGCCTTTACACTAACCTGTTCTTTTTGCGGCGATTGCATATGACGAATTCTTTAAACTTCATTAATTCCAGCAATTTGTGTTCCGGATGCGGCGCCTGCATTCAGGTATGTCCCCGGAACTGCATTTCCATGCTGGCGGACGATGAGGGATTTGACCGTCCTTCGATTGACTTCGCCGCCTGCGTGAGTTGCGGCGCCTGCAAGAAAACGTGTCCTTATTCAAAAACCGCGTTCCACATCGGCGGACGGACCGACCCCCTGTTTTTTGCGGCGAGGATGAAGGAAAAGACGTTCCGCCTCGCCAGCTCTTCCGGCGGAGCCTTCCGGGCGTTGTCCGGGGCAGTCCTTGGAAGGGGCGGGACGGTGGCGGGAGTCCGGTTCGATTCGGATTTCAGGGCGGAGCTGACAACGGCCGGGACGCCGGAAGCACGGGATGAGTTTTGTCTTTCCAAATATGTGCAGAGCCGGAATGAACGCGCCTGCCGTGATGTGAAGTCGTTCCTGAAGGCCGGACGCCCGGTTCTGTTTTCCGGCGCCCCCTGTCAGGTGGCCGGACTCTACGGTTTTCTCGGGTCGGATCATGAAAATCTTTATACCATGGACTTCATCTGCCACGGTGTGCCGTCACCGCTGGTGTTCGAAGAATACCGGAAGAGTCTGGAACGGCGTTTTTCCTCGCCCGTGAAGACGCTGAATTTCTGTGACAAGTCGCAAGGCTGGGCTCCGAGAAGGATCCGGGTTGAATTTGAGAACGGGACCGTATATTCTGAAATTCTGACGGATGACCCTTATTGCCTGATGTTTCTTGCCAGCTGTATTTCCCGTCCGGAATGCTATAGGTGCTCCTATGCCAGATTTCGCGGACGCGAGTCGGATATTACGCTGGGGGACGCCTGGCGCGCCGAGGTCCTCGATTCCGCGTGGCGGGACAATACCGGGGTTTCCACTCTGCTGGTCAATTCCCCGAAGGGGGAAGCCCTTCTGAAGGAAACCGGAAAGGAGCTCGACTTCCGGCAATGTGAATTCTCCGTGATCGATCAGCATTATCTGCATCATCCGGGAATTCCGCATCCTGACCGGAACGCTTTTTTCCATACCCTCCGTAAAAAGGGGATAGACGCCGCAATGGACCGGTATTCCGGACCGCGTCCGCTTCTGCGCCGTCTGAAAACGCGTCTTTTCAAAATCATCCGACTTCTCTCGGGGAAAGGGAATCCGCTATGAAGGCAAAAAGAGTGGAAGTGTTCATGTTCATCGATGCCCTGGGCTGGGACATCGTCAACCGCTTCGGTTTCCTTTCCGACGAGTTTCCCTGCCGGTATCCCGTCCGGATGCAGTTCGGGTATTCCTGCACGGCGATCCCGACCATTCTCAGCGGACGCCGTCCGGACGAGCATGGACATCTCAGCTTTTACTATTATGACAAGAAGGGCTCTCCGTTCAAAATCTTCAAGTTCCTGCCGTTGTCGGACCATCCGAAAGCGCCGTGGAACCGCGGACGCGTCCGCGGCTGGATCTCCCGGATTTTCCGGGCCGTGATGGGATATACCGGATATTTTCAGCTTTACCAGATGCCTTTCGACCGTCTGAAATATTTCGATTATTGCGAGAAAAACGATCTTTTCGTCCCGGAGGGAATGGCCCCGGTCGGCAACCTGGCGGATCTCCTTGAGAAATCCGGCCTCCGCTACCATATCTCCAACTGGCGGCACAAGGAGGAATACAATTTCTCTCTGGCTGAAACCCTCATGGAGACGGGCGAGAACGATTTCTACTTTATCTACGCGGCGGAACTGGACGCCCTTCTTCACTTCAAATTGCTGGACCCGGAGGCCATCCGGAAAAAACTGGATTTCTATGAGGCGCACATCCGGAAAATGCTCGAAATTTTCCGGAACAACGGACAGGAATTTTCCATCACGATCGTTTCCGACCACGGAATGACGCCGCTGTCCGGAACGGTCGACATGAAGAAAGCCGTGGAGTCGCTCGGACTTGAGTTCGGCCGGGATTATGTGGCCTGCTACGATTCCACCATGTGCCATCTGTGGTTCCTGCGTCCGGGTGCCCGCGAGAAAATCATGGGCGCGGTCAATTCGGAGACGTTTCCCGGGCATTATGTTTCCGAAGAGGAGAAGAAGCGTTACGGGATCGACTTCAAGGATCATAAATACGGAGACGAGATTTTCCTGCTGAATCCGGGCATTCAGATTGTTCCCTCCGACATGGGGGCGAATCCGCTCCCCGGCATGCATGGGTTCCTTCCGGAGGACCGGGATTCCACAGCGGTCCTTTTGTCTACGTCGGATATTAAACAGCCGGAAGAGGTTGCGGATTATTTTGGTCTGATGGAAGAGCGGATTCAGGCGCTTCGGGCGGAGAAAAGTTCATGAACCAGGATATACGCGTATTTAAAAATACAGTTACCAATTATCTTCTGGTGTTTCTCCGTCTGCTGGAAGGCATTCTGCTGACCCGCTGGCTATATCATTACCTCGGCAAGGAATATTACGGATACTGGGCCCTTCTGTGGTCGATCTTCGTTTATACGCTGCTGCTGGATTTCGGGTTCGGCAAGGCCGCGCAGAAATACACGGCGCGGAAATTGTATGAAACCGATCCCGGAGAGTACAGCCGGATCATCTCGGCGATTCTGGGAATGCATGCGGCGACATCCATCCTGATTCTGGCGGGGACCTGGATCGGAAGTATTTACCTGAGTGCGCTGACCGGCGTTACGGACCCGGCGCAGCTGCATTACTGCCGGATGGTTCTGCTGGTCTTCGGCGTCGGAACCGCGGCGACCTTCCCGCTGGGGATGTTTGCCGAAGTCCTGGTGGGCCTCAACCTGAT
This sequence comes from uncultured Victivallales bacterium, assembly GCA_964462755.1. GTDB lineage: Bacteria > Verrucomicrobiota > Lentisphaeria > Victivallales > UBA1829 > SIG94. The sequence continues at coordinate 10,912 of CAYWZD010000055.1, forward strand.
TTATCTCCGCAATTACATCTATATCGCCGTCCGGATTCTGGAGCTCTGCGGAATCAGCCTTCTTCTTTTCCTCGGCGGAAGCCTGATGGCGCTGGCCGTTTTTTCTGTGATTCTCAACTTCGTTTCCAGCGTGGGACTGATGCTGATGTCCCTCCGGCAGGTCCGGGCGCTCCGGCTGCGTCCGAAAATCTCCTTCCGGACTCTCTGGAAGCTGGCGGACTTCAGCTTTTTCATCTATATGGGGTCAGTAGCGACTCTGATTACGGCCAAGTCTTCGCGGTTGATTCTGGGGATTTTCACGGGATTGGCGGAGGTCGGTCAGTACCAGCTGGAGACACGTCTGCCCGAGCTGACGCAGAACATGACCACGCAATATCAGGAGAACATCTCCCCGATCGCCGCCTTTCTTCACAAGGAGGAGCATCTTCCGCAGCTCCGGGAGGTCATTTTTCAGGGGATGCGGATTTCAAGCATCATCGTGACGCCCGTCGTCGTTTTCGCGTATGTTCTGACGCCGGAGGCGATGTCCGTGCTTTTCAATGTCCGCGATCCCAAGGTCAACCAGGTTTGCCGTCTTCTGCTGATTTCCACCTATGCGTTCGTGGCGTTCCGAAGCGTGGCCTACCGCTTCCTGATGATGTCCGGACGTCACCGTTTTCTCGCGGCGATCCAGGGAACGGACGCGGTTCTCAACCTCGGACTCAGCATTGCCCTGGTTTACAAATACGGCTTGATCGGAGTGGTCTGGGGGACACTGATCCCCAATATTTTCCTCGGTCTGGCGGTGGTTTTGCCATATCTTTGCATTTTTTTAAAACAAAAAATTGCTATCTTGCTGTTTCGAGTGTATGTTGTACCCCTATTGGCTGCGGTGCTTCCCGCAAGCGGTCTTTTTCTTCTGCAATGCTATATGCCGGGGATCGCGGGAACATTCTGGGGATTGGGCGTGGCCGGTCTGATTGCCTCTGTGCTCTATCTGGCTGTCATCTGGCCGGCAGCTCTCACTTCTTCCGAGCGAGCCTTTCTTGCGGAACGGATTCAGCATGCAAGATCAATGATAAAAATATAAACAGGGAAAGGTACCGGTATGGAAATTACAGAAAAAGAGAACGGAAATATCCTGATCGTTTCGATCGCGGGCCGTCTGACGGCGGATTGCGCCGACCAGTTCAAGCGCCATATGAACAGCGCTCTCGCGGCTCATGAGAAAATTGTTCTCGACCTTTGCGGCATGGATTATGTCGACAGTACCGGTCTGGGCGCCATGGTCTTCATCCTCCAGAAGCTTTCCGACGAAGGCGGACGTCTCGCCCTGGCCTGTCTCCAGCCCAAGCCCCGGATCGTTTTCAACATCACGAAAGCCTACAAGATTTTTGAAATCTTCGACTCGGTCGACGCCGCCATAGGAGCCATCAATGGCTGAAGGGCGTCCGCGGATCAGCGTGGTCATCCGTTCCCACAATGACAGGGATTACATCGGAAGGACCTTGGATATGCTGACCCGTCAGACGATCGGGGATGATGTGGAGCTCCTGAGTCTGGACGACCGCTCCACCGACGGCACCGCCGAGATCATCGCCTCCTTTCCTCAGGTCAAACGGATTACCGGCGCACCCACTCCCTACGTTCCCGGAAAAGTCCTCAATTTTGCTGTGAAACAGGCCTCCGGTGAAATCGTTGTTTTCAACAATTCCGATGCAATTCCCCAATCCCTCGATTATCTGGAGAAGCTGACCGCCCCCCTCGCGGACCCCGCGGTCGGCGCCGTCTACGGACAGCAGATCTGCCGTCCGGACGCCCAAATTCTGGTCCGCAAAGATTATGAACGCGCTTTCGGCGACGGCAAAATCGCCGCGACCTGGCGGCATTTCTTTTCCCTGGCCTCGTCCGCGATCCGCATGCAGACGCTCAAGGAAAATCCCTTCAACGAGGAGCTCTGCGCTTCCGAAGACATAGAGCTTTCCTACCGGCTCCGCAAGCAGGGACTCCGGATCGTCTATGAACCGTCCGCGGTTGCTGAACATTCGCACAATTATACTTTTTCAGGAATGAGCCGCCGCTATTATATAGAAGGCCTTGCCCATCCTTACATCTTCGGGGATTCCGTTTCCCTTGCCACGGCCTGCCGCAGTTTCGCGGCTGAGGTCTTGCGCGACTATATTTATGCATTCCGGCATAAGAATGTTTCCGCCTTTTTCTCTTCTCCAATCTGCCGTTTCATCCAGCGCTGGTGTTACTATCGGGGCTGTCGGGAGTCCATGGGGAAAATCAGGGAGGCAAAAAAATCATGAAACGTGCCGCCCAGCTTGTCCGGCGCTTTGCGTTTGAAGAGTGGGGGGGGACGGAAAATGTGGTCTGGAACAGTTCCCGGCACCTTCTTCCGCATGATTTTGTTTCCGAAATTCTGGCGACGCGCGCCTGTTCCGCCTCGGGCGACGAGGTCCGCGACGGCATTCAGATTCGCCGTTTCCCTTACTTCTATCCGTATTTTCCCCTGAATTCCGAAAAAAAGCTGGCTCTCGACAAAAAAGGCGGAAATCCGTTCTGTTTCGGATTGCGCCGGGCTCTGCTGGAAGAAGATTTCGCTCTCTTTCATGTTCATGCGGGGGGCCGGATCGCACAATTTGCGCGCGAGGCCGCGCTTCAGCGGAAAAAGCCCTATCTGCTCTCCTTTCACGGCGGATGTTTCGACGTTCCCGCCTCTGAAATGGCAAAGATGCTTTCACCTCTCCGGCACACCTTCCCCTACGGCGGGATCGTGGACCGTATTTTCGGCTGGAAGGCCGATGTGATCGCCGATGCCTCGGCCATTCTCTGCGTCGGGGCGAACGAGGTGCCCGAATTCCAGAAGCGCTATCCGGGCAAGCGCATCGAATACCTTCCGAACGGGGTTGATCCCGAGGTCTTCCGCAGGAAATCTCCGCTGAACCTTCGTGCGGAACTTCACATTCCGGAAGACCGCCGGATTGTCCTCTGTGTTTCAAGAATTGACTATCAGAAAAACCAGAAGCAGCTCCTCAAGGTGGCCGACGCCGCCCGGAGCCGGGGAGAAAAACTTCACCTGCTGATGATCGGTCCTCCGACCGCGCCCGGATATTACGCCGAACTTCTGGCGGACGCGAAATCCATGGGACTGGATTCCTTCCTTACCGTGATCCCCGGTCTGCCGCCCGCCGGCGAACTCATGCTGGCCGCTTATCAGCAGTCGGATGTATTTGTCCTGCCGTCCGTCCACGAGCCCTTCGGGATCGTGGTTCTGGAGGCGTGGAGCGCGGGAATTCCCGTGATCGCGTCCTCGGTCGGCGGACTCCGTTTTCTGGTGGAGGACGGCAAAAACGGTCTGATGTGTC
>CAYWZD010000056.1:0-14125 GCA_964462755.1 uncultured Victivallales bacterium
ACAGCATGCGGACCAGCTTGAAGACGACCAGAAGCCACGCGCCGGAAACGACGAAGGCGAATCCCTTCCGGATGGCGTGTTCGGAACACCCGGCATGAAGTTTTGAGCCGAAGTGCGCTCCGGGAATGCCTCCAACCAGCAGAGAGACTGCCAGTGCGTAGTCGATATTGCCGTCCACCGCGTGAAAGAACGTGCTGAATAGCCCGGAGAGAAAAACCAGCATCAGACTGGTCTGCGTGGCGGCTTTGACTTCCTGCCCGATCAGCAGAAAAAGGATTGGCAGGAGTACCACACCGCCGCCGATTCCGAGAAGTCCGCCGAGAAACCCGACCGCGCCTCCGGCCACGATCAGAACAGGGAGGCTGAATGGACCCGCGGGAATAGTTCTGAAACACCGCATCGGGGGAATCCGGAGCCTGAGAAGGAGTCCCGTGCGGGAGTCCATTTCCTCCGGCGCTTTTCCATAGGCGTCGTGGAACATCATCAGGGCGAGGAGCAGAAGCAGGAGACAGAAAACGGAAAGGAGCGTGAAATCGACCGGAGAGACCCGGACGCCGAACAGGTTCCATGCCTTCATGCTTTTGAAACAATCGACCATTTTGGCGCCGCAGAATGTTCCGGGCGGAATGCCCACCCCGAGCCACACGGCAACCTTGATCCCGAGCAATCTACGGTCGAGCCGTTTCCACAACGAAACCGTGGACGTTCCGAGGATCTGGAATGTGCTGGTGCCGACGGCGAAATTCATCGGCACGCCGAGACAGATATTCAGCACCGGGGTCAGGATAAATCCGCCTCCCGCCCCGAAAAATCCAGTCATCACGCCGACAAGAAACCCGAGGACGCTTCCGGCGCCCATGCGGACCCATTCACCGCTCAAATACTCCAACAATTCTCCTGTTCCTTTCTCAATGTTCCACGGACGGCTTTCCCGGATGTTTTTTCAGATATTCCTCGCGGTCGCTGTTCCAGTGGAAATACGGGTGGTCACCTTTTTCATCGAGAGAATGGCCGAACCGTTTTACATATTCGATTCCGGGAAGGAAGTCGTCTCCGCGCTCCTTCATGATTTTTTTCATACGAACGTCCAAATCATTCCGGATCGCATCGAATGCGTGATCATACACGAGATTTTTCATCTGGAACGGATCGGCGAGGTTGTCATACAGGAGCCACGGGCCGTCATGCCGGACCGCATAAGTGTATTGAAGCGTCCGGACGCCGCGCCACTCGGGCATGCCGAAACTCTGGTGATACGAATAGAGGTGCATGAGATACGTTTCTCCGAACAGGGGAGCGGAGTTTGGATTCGTCAGCGCGTCGGCGAAATTCCGTCCGTGCGCGGAATCCGGAACGGGAAGCGAACACAGGGTCAGAAGGGTAGGCATCATGTCCTGCGCGTCCACGGGTTCGTCCCGGACACCGGGTTCGAACGTCTCCGGCCAGCGGATCAGGAACGGGACACGGACGGATTCCTCCCACGGATGCTGTTTCTTGCAGCGGCCCTGCGAATAAAGCATGTCGCCGTGGTCGGAGGTGAACACGAGGATGGTGCTCCGGTCGAGACCGGTTTTCTCAAGGACCTCCGCGATTCTGCCGAAACAGCTGTCCAGCGCCGCTCCGTGGGCGTAATATCCGGACAGATCTTCGCGCGCCGGAGTCTGAGATTCGGCGGGCACATTCGGACGCAGGTCGATTTTTTCCTTTTCGATGAGGGCGCGAAACTCGGCGGGAGCCGTCTCATACGGTTCGTGAGGAGGTCCCCACGAGAGAAAGAGGGCAAAAGGAGCTCCGTCGTCCGCCCGTTGCCGGATGTAGGAGGCGGCTTCGCGGGTTTGCGCAAGGGCGTCGTATCCTTCCCAGAGACGCTTTTCACCGGTTTCGGTGTAATAGATCGAATGGTTGTAGTCGTGTGTGCATTCGACGGCGCGCCAGAACTCGAAACCGCGCCGGTATTCCGGGGGAGTGGGTTCAAGACGCGGCCCGCCTCCGGCGTGCCACTTGCCGATGTAGGCCGTGCGATAGCCGCCGGAGGAAAGAGCCTCGGCGAAAGTGGGACCGGAAAACCGGGGACTCACGTCATTGAGGAAAACGCCGTGTTCCAGCGGGTATTGCCCTGTAAACAGACCGGCCCGGTAAGGCGAACAGACCGGACAGCCCGATGTTGCGTTTCTGAAGTTGACGGCTTCCCCGGCGAAACGGTCGATGTTCGGCGTGCGGGCATTGGGGTCGCCCGCATAGCCGAAAGATTGAGCCCGCCATTGGTCGGCGAAAACGAAAATCAGGTTCGGTTTTTTCATCGTTATCCTTTGTTATCCTGTTCCGCGGCATATCTTTCGAGACCAAGCCGGGTGAATTGTTCCGGCGGAGCATCGTTTTCCTTCATCAGCCCGACCATGCGGCGTATCATGACCTCTTCGATGGACTTGTCGTCCAACGGCGACAGCTGTTCCGGGTCTTTCCGGAGGTCGAAGAGCCTTGTTGTCAGGTCCTCCGGGTCGCAGTCCGCAGGATTCTTTACGGAAAGTGCCTTGATCTTCATGGTCCTGCATCCTTTCGTGAAGGAGAAGGGTGCCTGCAGCCCCTCCATTCCGTGAAGTTCTTCCGGAGAGAAAATCTGTTTCATGTGCGTGGGCATGAGGGTGTATTCGAACAGGGGCGTGTTGTCGGAAGAAACCGGGCCCCGCATGTAAACATAGCGTCCGTCAGTACAATTGACGTGACCGCCGTGACGTCCGAACAGCGCGGTATTGCGGACGGGTTTGTCCGAAGCAATGGTCTCCCCCAGCGGGACCCCCTGCATGTCTTCTGGGATGGGGAGTCCGAAATAGTCGAGCAAAGTGGCCGGGAGGTCGATGGTCTGAACAAGGGATCTTCTGCGTTCGCCCGAGATACCGTGGCGCGGGTCCCAGATGAAGAGGGGCGTATGGGCGATTTCGTTGTAAAAGGGGGCGCGGCATTTTCCGAGCCATTCGTGTTCGCCGAGTAGAAAACCGTGGTCTGTGTTCACGATGAGCATGGTGTCTTTCCAGAGGTCGAGACGGTCCATTTCGTCGAGGACTTTTCCAAGGTGCTCGTCGCACATGGAGGTCAGCGCCGCGTTGAGCATGCGGTAATGTCTGGAAACTTTGGGATTGCCTTCCCGTTTGTAGGGTGGCCAGTCCGAATTGAATTTCGAGAAGTCGTAATCGTACAGTTTCTTGAAGCGTTCGGGAACGAAGTAGGGTTCATGGGGATCGAAGGTCTCGATCTGGAGGAACCAGTTGTCGTGCGCGGCGTTTCTCCGCATGAATTCCAGCCCCATTCGCACTGTTTTCGCCTGCGGCATTTCGTCCTCGGATTGCATGCGGACCCGGTTGATCCAGTCCTGAATGCCGGGATTGTCCTTGCGCCACGGGTTCGGATCGGGAATGGAGGGCGGATTCAAGTCGCCCGACCAGGGATCGCCTTCCTGTCCGCGCGATATTTCCCACGTTTTGTAACGGGTGTGATAGTTGCATCCGCCTTCCTCCCAGTAATGGTAATGATCGCTTGCCAGATGGCTCCAGATTCCGTTGTCCTTGAGAATTTCAGGCATGGAATCGTCGAACGGTTCGATGGGGCCCCAGCTTCTGTGGAGGAAATTGCAACGGCCCGTGTGGAGTTCGCGACGGGCGGGCATGCACGGCATGCTTCCGACAAACGAGCAGTCGAAGGTCACCGTTTTTCCGGCCAATCTCCGGAAATTGGGGGCATGGACCCAATCGCATCCGTAAGGCGGAAGCATGTGCCTGTTCAGCGAGTCGAACATCAGCATGACGGCTTTCATCTTTTTCGTCCTTTATGAATTGGAGTGGGCGGTGGAAGCGGCTGAAATTTTTTCGGAGAGGAGTTCCGCATGGCGGATCAGTTCATTTGTGAATCCGGCAAAGCGTTCCGGCGGCACGGAAATACGGGTGCAGGACGTGCCGATGGCTCCGACCATCCGTCCCCGGGAATCATAAACCGGCGCGCCGAGTCTCATGCGGACCGGAAAAATCTCGTGATCATCGAAAGCGAACCCGTTTTTCCGGATGAATTCGGCGCGTTCCGGGAGTCTTTTCTTCATCAGGACGGAGTCCTCCATGTGGCGCAGAGCCTCTTTTTTCTGCACGTCGTCCAGTGAGAGATAAAAAAGCCATCCCCACGGGGAGGTAGAGAGATCGCGGACGATGCCCCCGACGTCCATCATCACAATGCCGCCTTCCCGCTGTTCCTTCGCGATAATTTGAAATTCCCTTCCGCTCCAGTAGACGCAATGGGCGGTGCATCCGGTTTTGTCGACAAAGGATTTCAGGACAGCTGGCGCTGCCGCACGGAGCAATTCCACCGTGGGCAAGCCACCGCCTGGGAAGCTCATTCTCGGACCCGGACGCCATTTGCCGTCGTCTTCGCTTTTGACCGCGTAGCCGCGCAGGGCGAGTGTCTTGAGAAGTCTTGCGACGCTTGCTTTACTTATCGGGAGGATCGCACAAAGCTGATTGAATCCCGCAACCTTTTTCAGCGCAAGAAACTCCAGAATGTCGAGTCCGGCATCCAGTGCCGGGGCCGGAGATTTTTCTTCTTTTTTAAGTCTCATATATGATACCATGGTTTATTATATAATATTACTATACTCTCTTTCGGCCCGGTGTCAAGGGAAATAAAGGAAAAAGAACGGAAGCTTCTTGAAGAAGGACCGTTCCATGAAATAAATGGAAGATGGTTTTTCGGAAAATAAAAAAACGACGGCCTCTTATTCAGAAACCGTCGTTTTTGAAACGGCAGGAAATTTCAGAAAGGGAAATTCCACAGCCGGAATAAAACGTCGTGCTTATTCGCCGCGGGGGCCGCGATCGCGATGGAAGGGACGACGTTCGCCGTGGGGTTTCTCCTCGCGGGGACGTGCTTCCGTAACGACCAGGGCGCGTCCGCCCATAGAGGTGCCGTTGAGAGCTTCCAGAGCGGCTTTGGCTTCCGCGTCATTCGGCATTTCGACGAAGGCGAAACCTTTGGCCCGGCCGGTCTCGCGATCCATCACGATGTGGATGCGGCTTACGTTTCCGTGAGTTCCGAACAGGGCGTTGAGTTCCTCCTCCGAGGTGGAGTACGGCATGTTACCGACGTAGATGTTCATTGAAAACCTTTTCCGGACAGTCGTCTGTCCTCTACCCTCAAATTAATACAACTTGTTAATGACATGAAGCCGCCGTCGAAAAATTTCGCTGAACCGGGAGGGTTGTGACCGGCGCAAACGAATTCTGCAACAGGGCATATCTTATAGCCGGGAATCGGCTTTAAGAACAATGGTTGGATTTTCCGCAACAGGGCGGATAACAAAGAAGGCCGGAATACGGGAATCAAGAAAATCCTCAACAAAAAAATTCCTTATCTGTATTGTAATAAAAAATATATCCGAAAATCGGGAATGCAAATAAAGAATCTCTGTTTTTTCAAAAAAAACGCATTTTTTTCTTACTTTTCCACCGTTCCAACCATCTGGAAATACATTTCTTGCGGATATGGCGCTGACATTTTATAACCGGGAAAACAAGGATTTTCATCATGCTTCCGGGAACGCCCGGAGCTCTCGAACTTGCCGTCCCGGCAAATTTCTCGTCCTTGAACAGATGGAACCGTACCGGGCGGGAGATTTCGCCTTTGGCGACCAGCCTTCGCGGCTGGACCGCGGCAATACTGAGAGTATTGCATGAACTTTTCCAGAAATGGAAATGGTTCACTGACGGATTACAAAAAACTTGTTTTTCTCATTTACGGATGGCTCCAGTCATTTGAAAATAGATTTCTTTTGGTTATATTGGTGAAGTTTTATAACCGGGAACCCAAGGAACTCACATGTTTTTTTTCGTTTTGAAAATACTGGCCGCCATGGCGGTCGCCGGCTTTCTGCTTCTCATGGCGTGGCGTCTGATGCGCTGGACTAAACCGAAGGCCTCTCCGATCCAGTCGCTTCCCGGAAATCTGGTGCAGGAAATTGCCGACCGCATGGATGACAATGCGGCTCTTCTGGCATTTCTGTCTGAATTTTTCGAGGCGCCATATTCGGGCGCCGAACATGAATTCATGGAAACTTCCAAGTTCATGGAATTTTTTGCTCCTTACGAAATCCCGGAAGACGTTCTTCAGAAACTGATCCGAGTGGCCGGTGCGATCGAAGAAGACGCCCTGCTGGCCTATTCGCTCAAAATGCCGAACCGGGAAGGGACCCCTTCCGCCGCTCGGCCGCTGATCGTGACCATCTGCCGCAAACCGGCAGCTCCCGGGATGCTGGTCGGTCTCTTTTCTCCCGGAGAGCCTGTCGCCTCCTGAGCTTTTCGCATTATCTGACGCAACCGTTTCATTCCACCTGAAATGGATTTTCCGTCTGTATCCCGTTTTTCCTTGATCCGCCGCGGGCTTTTTTTTGTACAGGTTCTGCAAGTCGCCGGAATTCTTTCTGGCTGATCCGTACCCGTACGAAACAAAATTCGAATAATTCCGTATAATTCACCAATAGCTCTTTCAATCTTCACGATATGCTAACATTTCGAAGTTAAATTGATTTCAGACAAAGGAAAAATTGTCAATGGCGCCGGATCACAATGACAGGCGCAAAAAATCAAGGAGAAATGATGAACGTGAAGAAGACACAAGCAACCGCCGCGATTCTTCTGTGTGCGTCGGGCATGGCTGTTCCGGTGTTGGGACAGGGAACGATTCCTGGAAGCTGGAAGGCTGACAACGCGGTAGAAAAAATCAAAGGAAATGTCCAGCGGATTCGATTTGTGGAAGATGATGCGCAGAATTATATGGTTTCGAAAGTGTATGAACTCAAGCATCAGAAAGCCAACGACATCGTTCCGTTCATTCTGGGCTCAATCAAACGTTATGCGAAAAACGGTTCCGCCGACCGGATCAACTATTCCGCCGGCAACAAGCAGTTCGTCGCGGTCAGCTGCCCGGTTCCCCTGATGCCTTACATTGACGACATGATCGCCAAGCTTGACCGGGATGTGAAAGGAAAAGACGGCTCCGGCATCGACGGGACCGGAATCATCCGCAGCGTTTATACTCCGCAGTACCGCGGAACCGAGAAGATGATGGAGATCATGATCAAGGCGGGCATCCCATCCAACGCCACGGAAGGCGCCAACCAGGACGCGGTCGTTGCCTTCGACAGTGCGACCAACCGCATCTACTGGAAGGACTCCATCCGGAAGGATGAGGACATGAAGAAATATCTGGCATGGCTGGACCGGACGGTTCCCCAGTTCAACATCTCCCTGAATATATATGAAATCAGGGAAAGCGACCTGCTGGACCTCGGAATCGACTACCTGGCCTGGAAAAACGGACCCGGCCTGAATCTGCTCGATGTGGGCGCCAAGTATATGGAAAGCACCGCTCTTACGAATGCCTTCGGCCCTTATGGATTTTTCATGTTCGCGCCGAGTTTCGATATGTCGTTCATCCGCCTTCTCCAGCAGGATGGAAAAGCGCGGCTGGCCACCAGTGCGAAGTTGACGATTTCCACCGGCAACAATGCCTCGCTCGCCTTTTCGCCGAACTACCAGAACCTGATGAAGGACGACAAGTTCGCCAGCTCCGTCGTCACCTCCGAAAATGACCGCTTCGTCCTTGCGGTCACGAATCCCGTGATCTCTCTTACCGGAGAGACGGACAAAAACGGTCTGCTGAAATACTCTCCCAAAGATTATGCGGAACAGATCGGCGTTCTGAACTTCGCCTACTCGCTTGCGATGAAGAACGTGGTCGAACGCAACAATCACGGCGATGAGCTTTACGAAGAATCCGTGAACGAAAGCGCCGTCACCATTCAGACCGGATGCGAACGGATGCTTTCCCGCTGGACCCGTGAAGAAGATGTGGAACAGACGATCGGTGTTCCGTTCCTCTGCGAAGTCCCGGTCCTGAAATACATCTTCGGAACCACTACCCACAACAAGGAAAAGCATTTCTACTTCCTCTCCGTCCGCGCGGAACTTCTGCATCCGGACACAGACATTGCGTCGATTACCGGAAAACTGGTTTCTGTTCCTGACCTTGTCAACAAATCCCTCTTAAAATAAAGGATCATACGCAAGATGAATCGCAAACTTACTCTGGCCGGAATGGCAACGCTCGGTGCATTTGCTCTCCTGGCAAACGAACAGCCGACCAACAACTCCAATCCGACATATTCGCAATCCAACGTTCAGGCACAGCTTCGCCTGAATATCCGTGAAGATGCCGATACCGTTCATTTCATACGCGACACCAACGATCCCAAGATCATCACCAAGACCTATGTCCTGAAACATGCGGACCCGTATTCACTCCGTCCGTATCTGCGGGAAATGGTCCAGGCGCTCCGCGTGGACTACAATAACGCGGCGGGCAAAGCCAATACAGCCTACTACAACACCTATAGTAAGGATAATGCGGCCGGCACGGATAAGATATTCGTCCCGACGACCATCGAATGCGTCCGGTTTGCCGACGGCACCGGCGTGATCATGGTTTCCGCGGAAGACTACCGTTTTCTGGACAGCACCAACGGCATGGGAATCGATTCCCTGGTCAACAAGCTGGACGTGCCGAATCTGATGAACTCTTCCGGCCAGCCGAAATACATTTACTTTCCGGCCAACCGCAGCGCCAAGGAACTCCAGACCATGATCAAGCTGGTCGGCGCAAACGTCTCGAACGACACGGTCGAACTGATCGGCGGCAAAGACAAGATCGAAGTAGACGAGGATTTGAACTGTCTCTTCATGAATACCGCCCTCTACTCCCGGAAGAACATCGAGGAGATGCTCCGGATTTACGACGTGGCGCATCCGGAAATCCGCATCTCTTGCACCGTTTATGAGCTGAGTGCCGAAAACGACGGCATGCTCGGCCTCGACTTCCAGTCCTGGAAAAACAACGACGGCGTAAAGTTCTTCTCCACCGGAGCCAATCTGAGCCACAACTATAACATCAGCGACATTGTTGCCCCCATTGCTCCGAACGGCACCATCAACTCCCATTACTTCAACTTCGAACCCAAATGGAACACCAAGTTCCTTGATTTCCTGGTTTCCAAGGGCAAGGCCAAAGTGTTCAGCACCGCCGATCTTGCCGTCCAGAATGGAACCACAGGAAATGTCCTCCGCAAAAGCGGCACGCTGTATGCGGCCTCCACGAAGATTACCACCACTGACAAGTCCGGCAATATCGTGGAAGTCAAGACCGCCAATGACAAGTTCAAATTCCAGTTGAAGGTGACACCGTCCATCACGGAAAAAGCGGCAACGGTTCAAATCGTGATCAACACGGTTTCCATGCTCGGCTACACTTCCTCCGGAACGGTCCGCACGACCGCCTATGAATCGAGCCAGAAGGTGATGCTCGGAACCAGCCGGAACCGCCTCTATCTCGGCGGAATCGAAAAGACGGATGTGGTCAGCGATGTCGGAGGCGTCCCGTTCCTCAAGGACCTTCCGATCCTCGGATTCCTGTTCGCCACGGAGCGCGAGTCTACGAAGAAATCCCATCTGATCGTTGTGGCGGACTGCGAGATCATCCATCCGAACACGCTCATCGATGAGAAATCCCTGGAGAAAATCCAGCTGATCAAGAAGGAAACGAACGTGACCGGCGAATGGAACTCCTACGGATACGGTCAATATTTGATCGACAGCGAACGGGGGAAATAATTACTAACGAAAACCTAACAGAAGTACAACAGGAATTGAACTCCGCGAAAGTAAATTAATAACAGAACAAGGAGAAACAGCATGAAAAACATCTTGATGACAGCACTCGCAACAGCCGCGGCTTTCGGAGCGGCCGGTGCTGAACAGACCCTTAACGGAGCGGGTGCAAGCTTCCCGGCTCCCGTGTATCAGAACTGGACCTACACCTACAGTCAGAGCACTTCTTCCGTCCGCGTCAACTACCAGAGCATCGGTTCCGGGGCGGGCGTAAATCAGATCAAGGCCAAAACAGTCGACTTCGCGGGCACCGACAACCCGCTTACGCTTGAGGAACAGCAGAAAGACGGCCTTCTCCAGTTCCCGATGCTGACCGGCGGCGTGGTTGTGATCGTGAACCTCCCGGGAGTGCAGAACGTTCAGTTGAAGCTGAGCCGTGAGGCCCTTGCGGACATTTTCCTGGGCAAGATCAACCGCTGGGACGATCCGAAGCTCAAGGCTGCCAATCCGTCCCTGAATCTTCCCCGGATGAGGATCACCGTGGTCCGCCGTGCGGACGCCAGCGGAACCAGCTTCATCTTCACGAACTACCTTTCGAAGATTTCGAAGGAATGGGAGAAGAATGTCGGCTGCGGTTCCGCGGTCAAGTGGCCGGTGGGCATCGGCGGACAGAAGAACCCCGGCGTGTGCAACAATGTCGCCAAGATTCGCGGCAGTATCGGTTACACTGAATATACTTATGCCGTGGAAGCGAACCTTTCCATGGTGCTTCTGGAAAACCATGCCGGGAAATTCGTGGAGCCTTCCGTGAAGACGTTCAGCGCCAGCGCGGCGAATGCCGACTGGAAGAATGCTCCCGGCTTCTACATGGTCCTGACCGACCAGCCCGGCGACGAATCCTGGCCGATCACCGGCGTGACCTACATTCTCGTCCGCAAGGATTGTCCGAAGAACGTCAAAGACGCTCTGCGGAAATATTTCGAGTGGTGCTTTACCACCGGGGGCACCGCCGCGATGAAGCTCAACTATGTTCCGATTCCCGGAAATGTGGTGGATCTCATCCGCAAGGAAGTTCTGAAGTAATCCCGGTCTTGAAATCCTGATTGAAGGAGGAACATGAAAGAGTATCTGAAAGGGAAAAACATCCGACTGCGCTGCAAGAAGGACTATCCGGAAGCGCATACCCACATCATCATCGGAAACGTGGTCGAGGAAACCACCAAATACGTGGTGGTCAAGGGAAGGACTTTCCACTTCCGCCGGATCGTCGATCAGATCCGTTCCCAGATTCATTGCGGCGATGCCATGATTCGCATCATCCCCTGGGATAATGTCGAAGTGATCCACTGGATCAGCGAGAAGACCGACTGGAATGCGGACATCGCTTTCGACAAACTGGGAAATCTGGTCCTGACGGACAAGGCAAAAACCGTTATCGCGGTCAAGCGGGACGGCTTGGAATAAGGAGCTCTCATGTTCCGGTATGATACAGCCTTCAAATGGATTTGTCTGGTTTGCGCCGGGCTTGTCGGAGTGCTGATGCTCGGATTTTTCATCCAGCTCTTCATCAGCAGCTTCTCCGCCTGGCGCGAGTTCGGGCTCTCTTTCCTCTGGTCGCGGGAGTGGAATCCCGTCACCGACAAATACGGCGCCCTGCCGAGCATTGTCGGAACGCTTTCCACGACGGTGATCTCTCTGGTGATCGCGCTGCCGCTGGCCTTTTCCGCCGCGCTCTATCTGGTGGACGCCCGGCCTCTCGTCGGAGAGATTCTCAGCCACGCGATCGACCTGCTGGCTGCTATCCCCAGCGTGATTTACGGCATGTGGGGGCTGTTCGTCCTGGCGCCCCTGATGCAGAAATACGTCCAGCCTTTTCTGGCGGACACTCTCGGTCTGGGACGGTTTTCCTTCATCGGCACCGAATTCAACGGATTCGGAATCCTGACGGCCGGATTGATTTTGTCGATCATGATCCTGCCTTACATCTGCGCCATCATGCGGGACGTGTTCCGTATGACGCCGCCGATGCTCCGGGAATCCGCATACGGGGTCGGATGCACGAAGTGGGAAACCGCCCGCGACATCGTTTTGCGCTACGGAATCCGCGGAATCCTCGGCGGCGTATTCATCGGACTCGGCCGCGCGCTCGGCGAGACCATGGCTGTGTTGTTTGTGATCGGAAACATCATGGAAATGCCGTCTTCTATTTTTTCCGGTTCCGCAACCATCGCCTCCACTCTGGCCAACCACTTCGCGGAAGCGGACGGCCTTCAGAGAAGCGCTCTTTTCGCACTGGGACTGGTCCTGCTTGTGATGAGCTTCGGCATACAGGTCCTTGCCCAGTATTACCTTCACGCAACCGGAGCCAAACGGGGAGAGTCACGATGATGCAGAGAAGACCTCTCACCTGGCGGAAATGGAGCAATCAGTTCGTGAAGATTTTCTCCACCGCCGCGGTCCTGCTGGCTGTGGGCGCCATGCTCTGGATTCTTTATACGGTGGCCTGCTACGGCTTCCGTTCCATGACTTTTTCCTTCTTCACGATGCCCACCATGCCGTACGGCGGCCCTGTCCGGGGCGGAATCGCGAATGCTTTTCTCGGCTCGGTCATGATCACTTTCGGAGCGGCGGCCATTGCCGTTCCTCCCGCCCTCTGCGCGGGCATCTTTCTGGCGGAATACAAGGACTGGAAAACGGTTTCCAACATCCTCCGGTTTTCCGCCAATGTCATGATGGGAATCCCATCGGTCCTGGTCGGTCTCTTCGCCTATATCATTCTGGTGGTTCCGACCGGCAATTTCTCCGGATTCTCCGCGTCCGTCGCGCTGGCGATCATCATGTTCCCGGTGATCATGCGAACTACGGAAGACATGCTCGGCATGGTGCCGGATTCCCTGCGTGAATCCGCTCTTGCGCTCGGGATGACGCGGACCCGCGCCACCGTGCACATCGTATGCCTCAGTGCCCGCAAAGGGCTGCTGACCGGAATCCTTCTGGCGCTTTCCCGCGTAAGCGGCGAGACCGCTCCGCTGCTTTTCACCGCTCTGTTTTCAGACGGCTGGCCGAAAAACTATTTCACCGGTCCGATCGCCAATATGCCGGTGCTGATCACGGAATATTCCACCAACTCTCCGTTTGAGGTCATGCATCAGGCCGGCTGGGGCGCCGCCCTCGTGGTCACGGTGCTCGTTCTGGTGATCAATCTTTCCACACGAATCATTTTCCGGGAGAAAAAGACATGAGCATTAAAATCGAGGCCAGAAATATTGATTTTTACTATGGAACCCACCAGGCGCTTTTCAATAATAATCTCTGTATCGAGGAAAATAAAATCACGGCGGTGATCGGGCCTTCCGGATGCGGGAAATCCACCCATCTGCGGATCTACAACCGCATTTTCGAACTCTACCGCGAACAGAGGGTCGCGGGAGAACTCCTGCTGGACGGTGAAAATATTCTTGCCCCCGGGGTGGATGTCCTCGAACTCCGGCGGAAAGTCGGCATGATTTTCCAGAAGCCGACCCCGTTTCCCATGTCCGTATACGACAATGTTGCATATCCGCTCAAACTTCACTACAAGCTCACGCCCAGGGAAACCGCCGAGCGGGTGGAAAAAGCCCTCCGCGGCGCCTCCATCTGGGAAGAGGTCAAGGACAAGCTCAAATCGAGCGGTCTTGCGTTGTCCGGCGGACAGCAGCAGCGTCTGTGCATCGCCCGCGCCATCGCCGCCGAACCGGAGGTCCTCCTGATGGATGAGCCCACCAGCGCCATCGACCCGGTCGCCACGCTTAAAATCGAGGAACTCATGTTCGAACTCAAAAGCCGTTTCACGATCGTGATCGTTACGCACAACATGCAGCAGGCGGCGCGCATCAGCGATTTCACCGCGTTTTTCTTCAAGGGGGAAATCATCGAGTTCGGGGGCACGGAGCAGATTTTCACAAACCCGAAAATCAAGAAAACAGAAGAATACATTACCGGACGGTTCGGTTAATAAGGAGGATTCGGAACCATGAAAGCCCATTTTATTCAGGCCCTCGACGGACTCAACCAGATGATTTCCGAGGTTGCGGCCCAGGTGGAGGCGGCCATCCTTCTCTCGGTCAACGCGGTGGAGAAACTTCAGGCGGCCGACGCGGCGAAAGTGAAGGCCGGAGACGATGCCATCGACGACGCCGAGATCAAAATCGAGGAGGAATGCCTGAAGATACTCGCGCTCTACCAGCCGGTGGCCGGGGATCTCCGTCAGGTCATCACCATCCTGAAAGTCAACAGTGAGATCGAACGCGCCGGCGATCTGGCGACCAGTATTGCCGAACGGGTTCCCGATATGGTCAACTATGCGGATTCCCCGATTGAAAAAATCGATTTCTCGTGTATGGTAAACCGTGCGTGCGAGATGTTCCGGAAATCCCTGGATTCCATGACCT
>CAYWZD010000057.1:0-14117 GCA_964462755.1 uncultured Victivallales bacterium
AGCGTTTCATATCGCTCGAACCATTGTTTCGCCAGAACCAGATGATTGGCGGAATCCGTGCAGGTGCTGTCGAAACCGTCCGCGTTGAGATAGGTTCCAAGGGTCAACGCGTCGATGGAACATGTGTCGAACAGTTCTTTCAGGTCTTCCGGGATCAGCCCGGAATAGCTGGGGAACTGTGCCTTGATCACATGAGATCCGAAATATTCATCCACGACCGGCCAGAGGGTTGCGAAATAGTTCCGGATGCACTCGATCCGGAAGAGGCTGAATGCTTTTTCCTCGTCCGGTTCTTCCGGGTGTCCGGCACGGAATTCCTCCCATTTCCGGATCAGCTTCCGGCGGATCGGCCCGCGGGAATAAGCCAGCGCACCCGTGTTGCAAGTGTTTTCATCGGCTTCTTCCCGGATCAGCCCGAGCGAGGGAAAGTGCGGCTCATTGAAAAGTTCGATCGAAACGATGTTGGAATACTCGTTCATCTTTTTCCCGCTGACCGTGTTCTTACGGCTGAAAAGCGAATTCAGATACACTTTCTGACAGCGGATTGCATCCGGGTCCCAGATCATGGCGTCCACCGAGAAATAATTGGAGAATCCGAAAGTGTCCTGAGACCCCATGTACCAGTAGGCATAGACACGGTCCTGAAAGATCTGGTTTTTGACCGTGTTCCACCATACTGTCGGCGTAATCATGAGATATATGCCGTTTTTCTCGCATTGGTCGATCAGATAGTCCAGCACCCGCATGTTTTTGTTTTCGACGATATTGCCGTCGCGGTCCGTGATTTCACGGTCATAAAGATGCATGCGGATGAAGTCGATTCCCAGCAGCTTGAAGTGGCGGAGGTCCTCATCGATGGCGTGGAAGTGATCTTTTCCCAGTTCCTCGATGTTGTAGAAGTTGTGGTTGAACGGGGGATAATAGTTCACGCCCCACAATTTCACCTTCCGGTCTTCCGCGTCGTAGATCACTCCATTTTTTACCGAAAACGGGGTTTGATAATTCATCGGAATTCCTCCTGAATCATAACATAGAGTTCTTCGAACATGCGGTCATAGACTGGATCGGAGACGAAGCCGGGCTTCCGGCAGTAATCGCTCCGGACCAGGCCGCGCCGCTTGAGAATGCGCTTTTCGAAGTGAATGATCATCTCCACATTCTGGCGGATATGGTTCAGCACAGCGTTGAGCTTGCCGTGAACCCGCTGTGCCTCGCGGTCGTCGCCTGCGAGAAGGGCATCCCAAATCTTCCGGTAGACGTCCGGCATGGAGGGGCCCGGCATCACTCCGACCGCTCCGCGTCGGAATCCTTCGATCATCTGGAATCCCGCGTTGCCGACAAAGATTTTGCATCTGGAGGGCAGTTGTTTCATCAGCGCGGAGACGTAGGCGCCCGGCGGTTTGCACTCGATCTTGAAATATTTCAGGGTTGCATGTTTCTGTGCCAGCTTGACAAGGATATCGGGAGCAATGGAAACGCCGGTCTGGTCAGGCGCATACTGGAACATCAAAGGAATTCTCACGCTGTCGCATAGTGCGTCGATGTGTTCGAAAAGCGCCGCGCCGCCCGGTTTGAGGAAAAAAGGCGGCAGAACCATCATGCAGTCGGCCCCTGACTCTTCAATCCGTTTTGCCCGGCGTAGCGCCGATTCCGTGGAGTGTTTCGTATTGGAAATGATACAGCCAGCGTTATTTTTGCGGCAGACTTCGACCGTTGCGTCGATCAGGAACTCCTCCTCGTTCTCGTCCATCTTGTAATATTCCCCGGCGATGCCGAAGAGCGTGAGGCTCTGCGCGCCCAGCTCAATGAGTTTTTCACAGCAGTTCCGGTAATCCCGGAGGTCCACCGCGCCCGAATCGTCATAGACGGCCGGAGCGATCGGACAGATTCCCTGAATTTCCATTTTTCTTACCTCTTGAACTGGATTTCATCGGCAAAGACCCGTTTGACCTTCCCGAGTTCCGCTTCGTTTTCGATTTTTTGCACGGAACCGCCCTCATGAACGAACAGGCCTTCGACAACGACATTTTCGACACGGTGTTCCTCGTCGAATCCTTGCAGCTGTATGCCCCGGAATTCCTTCATGACATGGAGATTCCGGACCAGAACGTCCTGAATTCGTCCCCGCTCGTCGTCCGTCGAGTAAAAATTCTTTGAAACGGTGAAGCTGATTTCCGGAACTCCGAAGAGGTTCCTCTCGATATAGATATTCTCATACCGCACGTTCCGGACGGTGGAATGGTCGATGAGATACATGTGACACAATCCGCTGGTCGTGCGTACGATCTCGATGTTTTCGAAGCGGACGTTTTCGAGGATGTCCGCCTGCGACGTATGCCCGATTTCGAGCGCGCTGCCGGCGTCGTTCCATGTGACGATGTTGCGGACAAGAATGTTTTTCGAGTGCATTCCGCTGGTCCGGCGCGTCTTGATTGCAATGGCGTCGTCCGCACACTTGAAGAAACACTCCTCGATGATCAGATTTACGCAGGAACGCGGCTGGACGCCATCCGTGTTGACTGCCCATGTGACAGCCTTGTGGTGTCGGATCGTCATGTCATGCGTTCCCTCCGGCACGAGGTTCCAGAACGGCGAATTGAAGATCACCGGTCCATCCCAGACGATGTTCCTCCCTTCAAAAAAGTGAATGAATGCATCGTCCGCGCGCCCCTTCCAGTTTTCTCCGGGCTGGCGTGAGATTTCAGTCCCGTCGAAGATTCCCGTGCCGTAAATGCGGATATTTTCTCCTTTTTCACAGGTCAGGCCCGCCTTGAGAACCGCGCCCGGAGCCAGGTAGATGTCATGCCCGGAAACCGGACGCAGACGATCCCCCGGCAGACGGTGCACTCCAGGTCGGAAAGCCAGCGTCCCGGAGGCCGTATAATCCAGTTCATTATGCCTTCCCGGCTCCAGCCAGAACGCTTTTTCCGGTTCCCGGATGACCGGATCGTTGAAGACATAGACGGTGAACACGGATTCCTCCGGCAGTCCGTAATTCACTTCCAGCACGCAGTAACGGTTTTTCTCCAGCGTGAAGGTGATCTCGTCCTCATAAATTCCCACGGGAACGGATTCCCGCAACGACGGCCGGAAAACCGCATTCCGGATGTTCGTTTTGAATCGGAATTTGAAGTCGACCGGGACAGCCGACTCCACGGAGAGCCAGCCTTCCGCCCCGCCGTTTTCCCGCGCGGAAAAATACGATGACTGCGAGGCGGCTTCCAGCGTGGCGCAGGGAAGCCACAGTCCTTCGCCGTGTTGCTTTACGAACCCGTCGAAGACCGCTTTCCGGATTCCGTCGATGTGAGGACAGAAAACCAGACGTTTCCTGTCGGGAAACAGGTCAACGGGTATGACGCCGCCGAATCTTGTGAGAACCTCGCGCAGTTTTTCCGGCACGGGCCCCCTGTCCGGGAAATATACATTCAGGAGACGGTTCAGAAAGGCGTGCTCGATAAACGCCCGCAGATGGTGAAGCCAGGTCCATAACCGGGTTTCGGAAAAAGTTTCCAGAGAAATAACCGGTTCGATCATGGCCCAGTTTTCGTATTCGGAAAACTTCCTGCCGCTGATCCTGTTGACATGCTTGAACAATGAGTCCAGATACCGTTCCGCGAAAATCGGTTCATCGTCCCTGATCGCGTGTTCGCTGCGGCCATCGGGAATCCGGCAGCGTTTCGTGAGCGGGGTGAGTCCCAGATAAAAACCGCGCTGGAAAGCCTCTTCCGTAAAATAATCCAGCACTTCCAGCGAGGTGGACTCTTCCTTGAGCAGACCGCTTGTTTCCGTCAGGTCCGACTCATCCAATTCCAGCTGGATGAAATTGATTTTTTCCGTCTCGCGGTCCTGGAGAAACTTTTTTGCCTCTCCGGCTGTTTCCGGCAGAGAACAGCGGACCGGCCGGATCGGAAACACGTTCCAGTTCCGGTCGAGAAGCATTCCATTTTTGATCCTGAAAGGGGTCTGAAATTCCATGATGTCTTCTCCTATTGCATGTATGGAAAATCGCATCCTTCGTCGGCCTGAAGGACACTGTCGATGTAGTGACGGATGAACCCGCGGCGGAAGGTTTCCTTCGGTTCGATATTCGTCTCCTCCAGACGTTCGGCAATTTCCTCGTCTGAAAGTTCCGCGCGCAGGATGCCTTTTTCCACATCCATTACGATCCTGTCGCCGTTCCGCAAGGCCCCGATCGGCCCCCCTCCGCAGGCTTCCGGGCACACATGCAGAACCACGGTTCCGAACGCGCCGCCGCTCATCCGGGCGTCCGTGATGCGCACATAATCCTGTATTCCGCGTTTATAGAGCTTGGGTGGAATCGGCATGTAGTTTCCGAATTCAGGCATGCCGGGCGCTCCTTTCGGACCGTATCCCCGCAGAATGACCGCCTTGTTTTCATCCATGTCGGAATTTTCGTCCAGCAGATATTTTTCCGCTTCGGCGAGGTTGTCGAACACGCGGGCCTCGCCCCGGAATTTCAGGATGGAGGCCGCACTTCGCTTGATCACAGCGCCGCGCGGGGCGAGATTGCCGTAAAGCACGGCGATTCCGCCGCTGTCATGGAGCGGTTTGTCCAGCGGGGCGATCACTTCCGGATGATATGTTTTTTGCGCTTTTTTTAGATTTTCTTTCAAGGTGTTTCCAGTCACGGTCATTACATCTGTATTCAACAGGGATTCCAGTTCCTTCATCAACGCGGGAACGCCGCCCGCCTGATGGAATTCAATTCCGACCGTGCCTTTGCCCGACGGCTTCACGTCTACCAGCACTTTTGTGCGGTCGCTGATTCGCTGGAAATCGGAAAGACGAAGATTGATTCCGGCACGTTTCGCAATGGCTGTGAGGTGAATGATCAGGTTGGTCGAACCGCCGGAGCTCATCAGCACGGTGATGCAGTTTTCCAGAGATTCGCGTGTTACGATGTCCGAGGGGTTGATGTCCCGTTCGATCAGCGTCATGATCTGGCGTCCGGAGAGTTCGGCGAAACGCATTTTTTCGGCGGAGACGGCTGGTGCGGTTGCGCTTCCGGGGAGGCTCAGTCCGAGGGATTCCGTGGCGCATTGCATGGAGTTGGCGGTTCCCATGATCGGGCATGCGCCGATGCTTCCGTAGAGGCATCCTTCCAGATGGCTCAGTTCGGTTTCGTCGATTTCCCCCGCGAGGTGGCGGGTCCAGAGCTTGAAGCTGTCGGTGCCGCACGCGAGGGATTCTCCTTTGTAGTTGCCGGGGAACATCGGGCCGCCTGGCAGGAAAATCATCGGCTTGTTTGCGGAGACCGCGGCCATGAGCTGGGCGGGGACGCATTTGTCGCAGGAGCCGAGAAGCACGACGCCGTCGAAGGGATGACGTGCGATCAGTTCTTCGGTCGTCATGGAAAGAAGATTGCGGTAGATGAGGCTGGACACATCGAAGAAAACTTCGCAGATCGAGAGGGTGTTGACTTCCAGCGGGAATCCTCCCGCTGCCCAGACGCCGCGTTTGACCGCCTCCGCCAGCTGACGGAAATGATAGTGTCCCGGATTGGTTTCCGCCCAGGTGTTGATGATCCCCACGATCGGACGTGCCAGATCGTCGTCGGTGTATCCCATGCTTTTGACCAGCGCCCGCCGCAGCAGGCATTGTCGGGTTCCGGGCTTCAGCCATTTTTTCGAGTTCGAATTTTCCATATCCTCATCCTTTCAAAAACGGTTGTGTCCGCAGAATTTCAACCGGAAGTTTTTTGCAAGCGGGGCGGAACGCCGGATTTTCGATCGACCGGAGGAGCATTTGTGCGGCTTCCGTGCCGAGTTCTCGCATTGGCGGATTGACGGTCAGGAGCGGCTGCGGAATGAATTTTGCCAGAGGAAGATTGTCGAAGCCGGTAAAACGGATTTCCGAGAGGTCAATGTCGTCTCCGGTCAGCCTCGCAATCAGGTTTCCGGCGCATATGTCGTTCAGGCAGCAGACCGCGTCCGGAGCTGTTCGTTTTTTCCGGAACAGCATGGCGAAGGCATCCGCCTCTTTTGTGGTCAGAGAGATGTATTTTTTCTTCGGACGAAGACGGCATTTCCGCAATCCTTCCAGATACCCGTTCGTGCGTTCCGCGGCGGCGAGAGGGTTTACGCCCGCATCTCCGTAGAGGGCGATTTTCCGACATCCGGAGCGGTAGAGTTTTCCCACCAGCCCGGTGATTCCTTCGGCGTTGTCGAAGGTTACCAGTGAGCCTTCGATGGATTCCGGAAGACGCATCAGAAAAACCAGCGGAATGCCGCCGGCCGCAAGGCGTTTGTATGCGTTCAGTTCCAGATGGTGCGGATCGGCGTAAATCAGAATCCCGGACGGTTTGCGTCTTGCCGCGGTGTCGATGATCCGTTCCTGGCTGAGGGCATCTCCGTGGAGGGATACAATGGAGGAAAAGTAATTGTTCTCCGAGCATTGGACCCCGAATGCTTCCAGCGTTTCGGCGAAAAAGCGGATGTCATGGCACAGGAACACGATTTCCCGTGAAAGAGTGCTTTCCCTTCGGTTCACCATGCTTCCGACGCCATTGATTTTCCGGATGACGCCGCGTTCGGCCAGCTCTGCGAGCGCGATGCGGAGAGTCGGCTTGCTGGTGCGGAGTTCTTTGGCGAGCGATTGTTCGGAGGGGAGCAAGGCTCCTTCCTCCAGCAGCAGGAGGCGCTTTTCAAGACGTCCCAGCAGGGTGTGATGTGTGGTTCTTCGTGCCATGATATGCTTTCCGTGGTTGTTTTCTGATTTTACGATACAGCCGCCGGAAAACAAATGCAAGTTTAAAATTGCATAAAAAGTAGAATTATTTTAAAGCATTGTGTAAAAAATGTTCCGCCGGAGTCTCTTTTGGGGAATGGGCTCCGGCAGGTATTTTAAAAGAAATCCGACTGGATTATTTTTCTATATGGAGAATCCGAAATCCGTAAGCATCCACGGAAACGGGTTTGTCCAGCTCGACTTTTCCTGTCGCGGGCCAGACATCCCGGGCGACGGAGGGGCAGAATCCGAACTTGCCGAAGTCAAGAACGGTTGTTTTCGGCATTTTCGCGAGGTTTGCCAGAATCAGGACCGCTTTGTCGTTTCCGGCGAATTTGTAGTAACTGATCCGGATGTCCGGATCGGTCCCTGTGACTTCCTTCTGTTCATAACATGGCATGAAAACGGCCTTATCGAGATTCAGGGCGTCCATGGCGGGCCAGAGGCCTTCGATTCCGGGATATCCGCCGCCGGAGATCGGAACGTCATGCAGAAGGCACATCGTGATCATGGCTCTGGAGGCGTTGAAGCGTTCCGGGAAGGAATTGCGTAGCCCTTTTTTGAACCATGCCTTGATTTCCGGACACCATTGGAACACCGGCAGGAACTGCACTGTCACCCCCATGACTTCGCTGTTGTAGTTGTAGCGCCAGACCTCGGGCGCGGAAAGTTCCTTGTCCTCGATGTAGACATTATGGTTGCGGGGGACGGAGTGCATGTATTCTTCGCCCGGATTGACGATATCCACAAAGCTCATGTAGGCGGGATGAAAAGTTCGCCATGAATGAATGTAGAGATATCCGTTTTCATCGCGTTCGCGGATGATCTTGTAAAGACGGCGGTAAAGGTCGCGTACGCCGAACACGTTCACGAGATTGACCTTGCGGTCCCGCGTCAGAACGTTTTTCCGAGGCACCCGGTTATAGGGAATATCCGTGGAAGTCGATCCGCCGAAGTCGAAATAGATTCCCTTGAATCCGAATTCATCCATGTTTTTCGCCAGATAGAAGGCGATGTAATCGCGGAATCCCGGAATATCCGGACACACCGGGACGCCGAAGTAATACTGTGTGCCGTCAAAGTCCTTCAGAATACTGATTTTGGTTCTTTCGCCATGAACCGGACGGGCCCATGATTTGGCAAAGTAATCATAAATGCCATTTTCGCTCGGGATGATGTTGTTGCAGCAGTAGGGAATGCAGACGACCCCCTTCTTCGCGTAGTCCGCGACCGCCTGTTTCAGCTTGACCGGATTTTCCGGCTGCGTCATGAGATAACTGCGCTTGAATCCGGCGGTGCCCTGCTCATGGCTCCATCCGCGGATCGCGAGATTTTGTCCGGGGTATTCCAGCCAGCCTTCGCTGTGGATTTTGCGCCAGTTGGCGCGCGGCGGTTTTCCGGGCGTGGCCATGACGCACAACGTGTATTGCGCCGGCTCGTCCAGCGTAACCTTTTTCCGGATCATGTGAGCCGTCACTTCAACCTTGCCGTTTTGCCGTTCCAATGTGAACGGGAACTCATTTTTCCCATATACAAAATTTGTATCATTATCGGTGAAGAGGCAGAATCCCTGTTTACCTGTGACCGTGATGCTGTGGGAGGCTCCGATGTTCTTTCCCCGGCGCCAGTCATTGTCCAGCTTTGGCGTCATGGCGACTTGGCTCTGGTTTTCCGGGACGTCGAACGAAACGGCAAAATTTTCCGCCGAAACATTCTTCGAATCTGGAATCAGATCGAAGTCCACGCGGATCAGTCCGTCGTAGTCGATCGTGCGGGTCCAGTCCACCTTTACGCGGCCGTCAGCCGAAACACATTGTCCCTTTCCGACGATCTGTCCGGGCTCGATTTCTGTCCGGACTTTTCCGACCGGCTTGAAAGGAATTCCGTTCAGCGTCAGGCCGGAAGAGTGCTCCAGCACCAGATGTCCCATGCTCCATGCGCGGACAGGGAAGGGGCCGGAACCGAACTCATATTTATGAAATGCGGTCTCGACCGTGTCCCCGGATGATTTCAACGCTTTCCAAGGCGGCGGAATCTTCGAATCCAGCCCGAGACGGTTGCCGAGAAAGGTTTTATCCGGACTGACAAACGTATTTTCGATTCTGGTTTCAGAGGAACCATCGGAGAGAATCGCGACCAGTTTGTATTTCCCCTGCGGAAGATCAACAAAAGGAATATTCAGAACCTCGCTGTGCGAGTGCAGAACCTTTTCCGCCTGCCCGATGATCCGTCCGCTTTCCGCAAGGATCAATGCTTTTGCGCGGAGTTTTCCCTCTTTGAGAGGCGTATTGAGCTTTGCATCATTTTTACTGAGTTTGAAGATGAATTCGATCTGACGTCTATCCGCATCGCACTCGGTTTCGAGCGTGAACGGTTCACGGATGTTCAGCAGGGAGCTCCAGGAGAAATTTTTGTCTTTGAGCGTGAGGTTCGTCAATCCGGTCCAGGGGATTTTGTCCGAGGAGCCGGGGGGGTATGAAACCGTTTTTCCCCGGAGCATGTCGGTTGCTTCCAGTTTGACTCCGGATGTCGCCTGAAATTTCAGGATTCCGTCTTCCAGTTCGCCCAGGGCGTTTACCCGGACCGGGGCTTCTGCGAAAAGAAGAGTGCCGAAGTTCTTCTCGAACGAGATCTC
This sequence comes from uncultured Victivallales bacterium, assembly GCA_964462755.1. Classification (GTDB taxonomy): domain Bacteria; phylum Verrucomicrobiota; class Lentisphaeria; order Victivallales; family UBA1829; genus SIG94. The sequence continues at coordinate 9,383 of CAYWZD010000057.1, forward strand.
TTTTCCTGCGGTGTTCCATGCGATCCAGCGATCGAATTCGTCTCCGATATCGCGCGCGGCGCGGCGGTGTAGTCCGAAATTGGCCTGAATTTTTCCATCCATCACGAGAATTTCCGAAAGGGGAATGACCATTTCTCCCGTCCAGCCTCTTGAATTGTGTTTTGCCGCATGACGGAAGGAGCTTGGAGCATTCCAGTTTTCCGCGGGATGCTGGAGGATTCCCCAGGCTCCGTTCGGAGCCAGAAAATATTGACGGAAATCATACGGTCCGGTTCCGGTTTGCGCAATGAACTCCACCTCGTCCCCTTTCCAGGTCTTTCGGGAAGGCTTGTCCGGGTCTCCGTCCGAAACGAGTTTTTCATTTTCAAAGATTTCATATCCGACATACAGGTTTTTCGAATCCCGTTTGAGGTAAACCCATGCCGGATGAGTCGTGTAAATGCTTTTCATGGAGCTGGAGCTCTGGAGCGGAAGTTTCGAGGCGTCCGCCCATTCGGAAGATTCCGGCACGCCGTCCACTTTGACAGGGGTCTTCAAGGGCGGAACGGGAGCCTTGGCCGGTTCGGTTTTCCGATTCGCACCGGAATGTTTCAGATACAGCTGCTTTGCCTCGGAGTCCGTCAGGCCGCCGCTGAATATTTCGACTTCGTCCAAGGCGGTTTTATGCGTGTTCGGGACGCGCCAGAATACGGCGGGCATGAAGTAGATTCCATGTTTTTCCTCTTCCTTGCGGGTGATCGGAAGGCCGTAGGTCTGCAGATGTGCTTTTCCCCCATTGAAATAAATGACGGATTCCTGATTTGTCCAGGAAAGAACGACGTGGTTCCATTCATTCATCTTGAGAGAATCCTTGCAGGAAACCTGATTGATGATCTCGCGTCCGTCCGGCATCTTCATCCGGTAATCCAGGACCGTGGCCTGAGGGGATTTCTGGAAATACAGGAGAATCTGCCAGGAACTGCCTTTTCCGCCGTCCACGGCGAAAATCGGCAGAAAATGGATCGGCTTGTCACCCCAGTCCATCGCTTTGAACCAGAAGGAGACCGCGCCGTTGTTGACGCTCAGATTGTCTTTGCATGGGAAACGGAGTTCGTCTTTTTCAAGGAGCAGGGCGTTTTTGCTGATACCGGGAACAAACACAGGCGGATTTCCGGTCTTTCCTTCGACCGCAGACTGATTGTTTTTCACGCCATTGACGGAGTCGTTTTCAAAACGGGCGGCGAATCCGCGGGGCGAGTCTGCGTAAAGGACGGAAAATAGGATGGAAAGGGCGAGAATGCTTACGAACTTTTTCATGTTTTTTTCCTTTGAATGAATAAAAATGTAAAATTACTGCCAGAGCCGGCCGTAATTTGTGCCGACCGTGCCGACATAGTCGATCGGAAGAATTTTCTGTATACGAACGATCTGGACGTGTCCGTCCAGGAACAGAATATTCATGAAATGTTGATTATGCCGCCAGTCGAGGTTGGTGTCCGTCCGGGACATGATGATATTGCCGAGCCATTCGCAGTAAGGCTGATAGTTTCCCTCCCAGAGCAGGCCGGTCGTGCCGGGTTTCCGGACTTCATTGCATTTGACGCTGGCGGGAGAATCTGATGAAGAGGGCATCAGATCCCGGTTGTAGACATAATTTCCCCAATAGGCTTTCCAGTTGTTCGGATTTTTGGTATCCCAGACCCAGTTTGCGGTCGGGCAGTAGAAAATCTTGTAAAAGGCGAACTTCTGGTAGCTGTCTTTATCGGGATCGCCATTAGGCAATGGTTTATAATCCTTGCCGACGGGAATACCGGACTGGTAGTAATAAATGGTTCTTGCCCAGAGGTATTGCGGCAAATATTCGTTGTCGTGGGTGTACATTACAAAAAGATTTCCGATCTGCTTGAAATTGTTCACACAGGAAATCGCCCGTGCTTTTTCCCGTGCGCTGTTCAAGGCGGGCAACAGCATCCCGGCCAGAATCGCAATGATCGCAATAACTACAAGAAGTTCTATGAGCGTGAATTGCTTTCCGGTCATCCTGATGTATGCAGCCGACATTTTCATTTCCTCCTCATTCATCCTGTTTCTGATTCAAAAAGTGTTCTGCCTTTTTCTCAATAAAAGTGAAGACTTCCTCATTGCGGCGACCTTCCAGGTAATAGAAGAATTCCCAATCCACGATGTAGTTGATCAGTTCATCGAATTTCTGCGGAAGACCGGAATCGCGGGTTATGATCTTTCTCAGGGGAAGTCCCGGCCGGGCATCTTCCGGACACTGTCCGGGCAGGATGGACTGGGCCACACGGTTTCCCCGCATGGCTCTCTGGTTTTCCTCCCGCAGGAGAGCCAACAGAATTCGATAGCATTCTTCGGGAAAAAGAGAATCGCTTTGAACGGCGCAAGTCATGGGAATGTCAAATCGTCCCTCTCCCGCTGGATAATGGAGAAGGCGGAGTCCCCGTTCGAGAAGGTGGTTGTCTGATTCGTTTCCACGATTGATTCCATATTCGGCAATCCGTATGGACTGAGTTCGTTGCATTTTATAAATCTCATCGTAATCGGAGAAATGACCATGCGGGAAGATGAGGTGACCGGTCTGGTAAAGAGAGCGTATACGGTGAAATACAGAGAGCATCTCTTCCCGGGAGGGCATCTGGAAAACCGTATCGCCGTTTGAAACAAAGGACAGACCGGAATTTGCCAGGAAACGTTCACAGTTTTCAATGGCATATCCGACCGGACGTTTGAATTTTTTCGCGTGCCGTTCGATATAATCCAGCACATTTTCTCCCGGCTTGGGGTCTGTGAATTCTTTGTCGGCGGTCAGAAGACGGTAATAGATGAAACCGTAAGGCAGATAGGCGCTTTTCCCATAGGGAATTGAACCGGGGTGAATCAGCAGTTTCCCGTAAATATCTCCGTAGAATTCATTGAGCAATTTTTCGCCGGCGGAGGTTTTGGAGGTAAATCCGTTCTTATACAGGAAACCGGGACACCCGAACCCCATATCGAATTTTTCCGGAGTCGCGCCATTCTGTCTATTGTAGCTGACTTTGAGTTCGATATCCGGATTTTCCACGGAAACTTTTTCGAAAAAAGGATTCCAGAATTCCAACTGCCAATCGGTACAGTCTTCCAGAAGAATATTCAGCTGCTTCGCTCCGTAATAGCGTCCGAACAGACGGTCGCCGGAATATTTGAATTCAAAGAATTCGGGCTGTCCGGAAGTGGACGAATAAATTCCATCTCCCACCTTGACCGTGACCAGTCGGGCGTCTTTGAGGAGTTCGACGGCTTTTGAGGCGACATTGATGCTGACGGAATATTGCGCGGCCAGTTCTTTGAGGTTGGGCAGTTTGGTTCCTTCCGGCCAGACGCCGTCCCTCAATTCCTTCTGGAGGAGGTCAAACAACTGCTGGTGTTTGTGCTTGATCATTTTTCTCCTTTTTCCTTTGTCTGATATAATTATAAATCATAAATCTCATTTTGTCAAGTTGATTTATTTAATTATTTGAAATATTTAATAATGCACGTGTAATCAATGAGTTGTGAATAAAGAAATGAATCGTTGAACTTTCTGGCGAAGGGGAAATCAATTTTTCCGCTGGTTCTCAAAGAGAAGATAGGCAGCGATGAACATGAAGATTCCGATCACCCAGAGAATGACGAAGGTTTCCCACGTGTCGGCGAATGTGGCTCCTTCGAGAAAAATCCGCTGAAGTGCGGCGACTCCGTGGCGGATCGGGTTGATCAAGGTGACCGTCTGGAGGAAATCGGGCATGCTCTCGATGGGCGTGGCCATGCCCGATAGTGTGGCGAAGGGAACGGCCACGGTGAAGACCGTCAGCATTCCCTGCTGAAGGTTTTTCGAGAGGACCGAGTTCAGGAGACCGATGCCGATCGAGGCGAAAAGAAACGAGAAAAATAATCCATACAGGAGAAAATAGGAGCTCATGAAGGGAACCTGATACCAGAAGCGGATCACCAGCACCCCGGTGGTCAGTTGGCAGAGGCCGACAAACATCGTCGAGAGAGCTTTCCCCGCGAGAATTTCTCCGGAACTGAACGGCGTCAGGAGCAGCTGGTCGAATGTTCCTTCTTCGCGTTCCTTGGCGAGCGACATGGTGGCGAGCATCAGGATGTCGAGCAGGGAAATGACGGCGAGGAGGGCCGGAAGCATGAAATAAGTCGCCTCGAAGTTCGGGTTGTACCAGGCGCGTCTACGGATCTGGATCGCGGTGGTGGAGGGAACCCTGTCGCGGTTGAAGGCATCGACAATGGATTGTGCGTATCCGATGGCCAGTCCGGCCGAACTGGAATTCCGTCCATCCACGATGACCTGTATTTCCGGCGCGATGCGTCCGGTCATGGCCCGTTCGAAGTTTTCCGGGAGGACCAGAGCAAGCTTGAGTTTCCGGTTGCTGATCCTGTCGGCCATTTCTTTTTCCGAGCGGATGGGCGGCTGCTGACGGAAGATACTGTTCCCTGTGAATTTGGCGATCAGCGCCCGCGACGCCTCGGAATGGCTGTGGTCGAACACGGCAAAACGGACTTCTTTGAGGTCCATGGTCGCCGCGTATCCGAGAACGAAGAGCTGGACGATCGGCGGCACGAAGAGTGTCCAACGGGTTTTCGGATTCCGGAAGAGCTGGATCAGTTCCTTGTTCAGCAGAGCGAGCATTCGCCGGAGGGTGTTCATGACTTCAGCCCTCCAGCGATTTCGGGTTTTTCCAGATCGCGAGGATCATCATGA
>CAYWZD010000058.1:0-14011 GCA_964462755.1 uncultured Victivallales bacterium
CTCTTTCTGATTGACGCTGGCTGGACCGTTGGGATCACGCTCGGAAGTATCCTTGTAGGCCCGTTCGAGAATTTTGCTGGCCTCCGCCGTAGAGAGATCATAGCTGTCCAACGGTTCGATCCGTTTCTCCGCGACCAGATTCCGGACGGCCGTAATCTGTTTCTCGGTGGCGGGCAGTGATCCGATCAGACGGGTCGCCTGAAGAAAGGTAAGGTCATCCACCTGCTTTCCGGAAATACTCGGAGTCTTAAATACCGATTTCAGGATTTTCCCTGAGATCGTTTTGTCCTTCAACGCCTGACGGACAAAATCCTTCTGTTTTTCGCTGGCGGGACGCCGGGAATAGGCATGTTCGATCTTCTGCCGCCCCTCCTCCTCCGAAAGATTTTTCCACTGAACATACGGAATGCGGGGAATTTCCTCCTTGTCCATCAGCGATTTGAGTTCTTTTCGCGTTTCGTCGGTAATGGGATGGGCGGGAGCTTCCCGCGAAATCGCCACCTGCGGCGCGTTGTCGATGATGAAACTCGCCTCCATTCTGGAAAGATTCGCAATCTCCGCGGGATTCATGCTCGCCCTCTCTTCCTCGACCATGGTGGTAATCAACAGTTGCTGTTTCGGAGACGCCGGTTCGTCGAATCCGCGCACATAATCGCGCGCATCTTCGAGCGTCAACTGTTCCCAGGTCTCTTTGTCCATCCGGTCCAGACGTCCGGAAGAGGTCAGGCGTCCGATCATTTTTTTGTAGTCATCCAGTGTAATGTCTTGCATGGTTCGAAATCCTTTTTTTGGTATGTTTGTCTCTTGATTCGGAAATGCGTTCAGAATCAATTTTTCATCAAACGGAATGCCGGCCTCCTCGAAACGGTTTTGCAATTGAACCCGTTCGAGAGCATTGTCCGGCGGCTTCTGGCGGAAGAACTCCAGCCATTCGCCGGGATGATCCATTTCCGGCAGCAGCGGAATTCCGGCAATAAACGCCTCTCCGCTTTCCACTGACAGCTTTTTCCATGCCCAATGAGGCATGGGCGGAACGATCCCGGCATTGACGACTTTGGAAATCAGCGCTTTCTGAAAAATCAGCTTTGCGTTTGCGTGATTCCGTTCCGCATCCGTCTCAAAACCCTTTTCAAAACTGGTTTTCCGGGTATCGAATCCCCAGTTTTTGAATGCGTTTTTCAGGGCTCTTGTCCGGCCATCGGGCAGCGCGCTGGAAATATCCTGTCTGAAGTAATTCAGCCAGTCGTATTTCCCCGTGATGTTCTCGCTGCGGTGAACGATCGCATCCGAATCGATTCCCTGTTCGTCGAAGAACTTTCTTTCCTGCGAACGCAGCGTGGCGGAACCGCTTCGGGTGACTTCCTCCATCATGCCGGTCAGTTCCGGATCATCGTAATATCCCCACTCGTTTTCTACATGTGACACCTCCTTGATGTTGAATTCCGCGACGTTATAAAATTTTGCCCGGCGGAAGTCGTCGCCCTCCTTCCAGATATATTCCGAACAGAGCAGAGCCGGCAGTCCGCCGATGCGATCTTCCGCTTCCTGCCCGGAAATCCGCTCGAAATCGAACGGCTCCACCGCCTCCGTGCAGATCAGGCGCGCGAGCAATTCCTTCCGCGTGTCGTGAAGCATTTCCTCCGCGACACGCAGATTCTCCGAACGGTCCTGGCAAAATCCGTCTTTCACGTGTTCCGGAACGAGCGGGATTCCCCACTGCAAAAAACGTTCCCGGAGTGTATCCGGTTCCACCTGCTCGAAATCCTGCCGCAGATAAGCTGTCCAGGCATCCGGCGAATAAGATGTTTCCAGGTTCTGCGCGGGAAACGCGCTCATTTTTTCACCGTTCATCTGGCGGAAGAACTGGCGGTTCACCGCTTCCGTACTCAAATCGGAACAAAGGATTTCCCGTTCCCGGCGATCCATGTCCAGCACGGAATATCGGCATTCATAGACCGTCGGCAGTCCGGCGACAATCTCTTCGACCTGATCGTGGGTAATTCCAGTGAGGCTCATGGGGGCGACCGCCCCCAGGCGAATCAGCCGGGCGATCAGATCACGTTCTTCCTCCGAAGCAATCGGTATCGCGGGGGCATTCATTTCCGCCCTCCGCTTGCGTCAACGGCGGGAAAAAGAAAAGCCAGATTCTTTTTGATGTTGATGAATTCATGCTGAATCCGATAGTTCCCCGAGGGCTGCAATTCCGGGATTGGCGTCTGTCCCGCTCTTCCGACCCGGCCATAGGAGGTTTTGGCGGCACGAATGACCATCATATATTGCCTGTTCAGATTCTCCAGAATCACAACCGGGGCATTGGACAGTTTCTTTTCCAGATACGGTTCAAGATATTTGTGATACGCCGGCATCTCGGAACCTTCGATTCGATTCAATACCGTCAGAAAGTTGACCAGACCACTCCGGGCTTGCAAATCGAATTGCTTGATCCATGGCAGATAGGTCATCACGCTGTCGGAATCATTGGTTACAATCCCGACAATATAAACTTCCACCCCCTGTTCTTGAAACACTTCGAAGGGAAAGAGTTTCATCCAGTCCAGCATCTTATAGGTGCTGCCGGCTTTCAGGTCGATTCCGAACACATTCTCGCCGGGATAATGTTCCTTGTCGCTTTCAATCTGAAAAATCCGGTTTGCGACCCGATCCAGCGGAAATTTGTCCACGCTGGAATTTTCTTCGAGATTGTACCGTTCGAGGATTTGTTCGACGCATCTATTGCTCATTGCGTTGAACAGGGATTTGTTTTCCTCGTCGCAGTCAAACAGGACACTCCGATATCCCGCATCCGACGCGGCGTCCGCCAGCAGTGTCGCCACCAAGGTTTTGCCGATGCCGCCCTTGGTTCCGGCCATCAGAAAAAGTTTCGACATGATCCTCTCCGTTTCCGCCCGTTTCGGGCCTGTTGCGGGAACCGTCGTTGAACGCCGGTTCCCGATGGTTGTATTACACCTTGGAATGACGTTCAACTCTCGTTCCCTTCAGAGCGTTCCATTCACCTTCTTCAATCAGGCGCTCCGCCGTCCGGCAGGAGAGATTGCGGAACTGCCTGGCATTTCCGCCTTGCAGAAATCCTTCCGCAATCAATTTCTTGACCCGTTTCCGCTGGGCTCGGGTCGCCAGGCTTTCCAGATTGCGTCCGGGACTCGCCACGATCCACAAAAGAGCGGATGCCGTATGTTCCGTCATATATTTCAAATCCTCTTCGGAGATTTGCTTCAAATTCCCGGAACGAATCTGGGAGATCAGTTCGTTGCGCATCCTGTCAGTCAACGGCTGATAGGTATGCGGCGGAATTTTCTCACATTCCCGAATCAGAACTTCAATTTCCACCATGGACAAAGATTTCAATTCCGCATTGGAAATCCCTTCAAGCTGACCATTGACATAAAAGGCGTCAAGCTTGTTGAGACGGTCTTGTGTAAGGTGCGTCATATCGCATCCTCCTGAGTTGTTTTGTTGTTCTTTTTTGTTGGTTCCGAATGGCTTAAGCCCCCCCATCCCTGAACCGGACCCCATTGCCCTCATGGCATGGCGTCCATTTTCAAGCCCTCCTTCCCGGGGTGGATTGTTTTATCTTTCGGCGGACGCGACATCACCAGTGTATGAAGCATTGCCGTATTCAACGCGAGAATTTCGCCTTGCTTGAGAAGAATGGCCTCCTGTCGGGCCTGTTTTTCGCGCAGTTCATCGCAACGGTTGGAAAGAACCGCACTGTAAATTCCGGACGCACCAAGAGCCGCAGTCACAATGGCGGGGAAGATGTATTTTTTCATGAAATCAGTTCCCCTTCCTGCGAAGCTGAAGTTTCAGAAATTCGGTTTCCTTCTGAAGCTTGTTGAGTTCGGTTTCCAGTTTATTGATATATTCCGTGGATTTGAGCAGATTGCCGGACATGACACCATAGCGTTTTTTGAGGTCGTCGATCCGCTTGACCAACTCTTTGGATTGTGTTTCCTGTCCGGCTTGGGTTTCAAGAACCCGCCGCACCATGTCGCGGGTCTCACGCATCTCCTCGGACGCACGCGTGATCTGTCCCGCGAGAGCATCGGCGTAGCGTTCCTGTTGATTGCGCTGCGCCATCAGGACCGGATCGGCGTCCGGCTGGGGAATCAAATTCCAGCGGGGCGACTGTTCCTCACGGTAAACCGTATGCTGTTCGTGCATGACGCTGCGGCGGTTCGGATCGACGTAGCGCCCGACCGCGTAAGCACGCATGACGGACGAACTGCGGATTTTCGCCTGATCGTCGGCTGGGATGGTCTGCGCCGCGACATAAACGGGGACGTTGACGAATTGCGGCGGCGGAACCTCTTTGCTTTTGCACCCGTTGCAGACCAGCAGGGCGAGAAGTCCGGCGTTGAGGGTGAGTATGAATTTCTTTTGCATCGTTGTTTTCTCCTGTGGTTGATTATTTCTGGCTTGAAAAACGGTTGAGGACATTGCGGTGCGATATCCCCTGCTGTCCGCCCTGAATTTTTTCCTCTTCGAGTTTATTCAAAAGAGTATTGGCGACTTTGGCGTCATCAAGATTGATGACCTGCTGGACGAAAAGATAAAACTCCGTTCCGGCGGCGACACGGATGTAGTAGGATTCCTTGCTGATCTGCTGGGAAACATCCTGAAGCATGATTTGCGCGAGGGTTTCGGCGCCGCGCGAAAGAGCGTTTTTCGTCGTGCCTTCCTGCGCGACGATCGTGCCGCTGGAATTGGACGAGACTTCGGAAGTCTGGAATCCCTGCGCCATGCCCTGTCCGAAGGCGAGCGTGTACATCAGGAACTTCGCCAGATTTTCATTGCTCATGACCTGTCCCGGAATCCCTGCCGCCATATCGCTGATCGTGGCAAGATTCCTGGTATCGGGCGCATTGGATTTTTCCAGCGCGATCCCGCGCAATTGCAGTTCAAATCCGACCATGTTGCTCGTGGCCTGCCAGACCAGCACGAAACTGTTCCCGGTGGTCAGGCGGTTGCGGAGCGGTTTTGCCCCTTTGACCGAACCATGAACCTCGGTCCCCGCCGGAATGATGAGTTTCTTTTCGCCTTTGGAGTTGATCCACCAAAGGTCTTCCATCACAAACGCGATGAGCGGCGTTTCCGTATCGCCCGATTCCACCGTGTTCACCATCTTGCAGGCGATCAGGCGGCCATAGGGGGCATAGCGTTCGGACACAAACTCCTGCTTTCCCTCATTGGTGTTTTCGCCGTCGATGATCGTAATGAACGTCTTGCGGGGAGAAGCCGTGGAGACGGTTCTTCCTTGCAGGCGCGAAGAAGCGAAACGTTCAGGACCGGACGTTTTTTCTTTAGGACCCGAAGCCGTTGGCGGGCGCGGCGCGCCGGCGGGCGTCTTTTCGAAAGCGGCATCGGAATTCCTTTTCGGGGCGGTGTTTTCCGGCATCTGGTGTTTCGGGGGCGTAGCGACGGGTTTGATGTTGCTCAGAATATCATAAGAGCCTTCGCCGCCGCTCCCGCGGTTGACCTCGAGTTTTCCGGCGTCGTTGCGCAGCAACAGCGGCAGGCACAGCAGAACCAGCAGGACCAAGCCGCCCAGGGACAGGATTGTTGTCCCCATTGGACTTTTGAGTTTTTTGTAAAATTCACGCAAATTCATTCCTCGCCTCCCTTACCAGAAGATCATCCAGCCGACGAGCGGATAGAAATTGCGGGGAAACTTGGAGAAATCCCGGAATGAGACTCCAGCGGCGGGAATTTTATTCGCGGCATTGTCTTCAACCGATTTCGCAGTTTCTTTTGCGGCTTTTTTCGGTTCGGCAAACGCATTGAGCCGCTGCTTGATGATCGAATCTTCTTTGCCTTTTTTCTGAAGTTGCGGCTTGAACGCAAGACGGTATTCGTCTTCCATGAATCTCGCTGTGACGCCGACCATGAACTCGTTGTCGGGAGCCAGATTGTTGCGCTTTCCGTCCGGCGTTCCCGTGACGGTGAAAAACGCCCAGGTTGCGGATTGGGGCGGCATTACACCGCTTGCATCCGAGGCACTCATGTAATAGGTCTTGCCGCCGACCTGAACGGAGAAACTGAACTTGTCGTAGGCGATCTCTTCCGCGCCGTCGTTGTGCATCAGAAGTTTGAAAACGAGCGTATCCTCCCGGTTGAAACGAACAATTTCCCGCAGCTCGATTTTGAACTTGCCGTAGTCGTAAACCCGGTGATTTTCCGCATGAATGCTGTCTCGCAAATCAGAGGGATAACGCTGTTTGAGGACATGATAGCCTTTGGCCATGTCGATCAGCGATAAGAGCCGCGCCGGAGTCACGGTTCCAGACTTTCCGGAAAGCGAGGCGCTTCCGCCGGAACTTGCCGCAAAATTCACCGCCGCAAACGCCTTTTTGTCATCCTGCTTGAGATAGAGGATGTAGGTCTGACGGTTGTAAATGACACTCAACGTTCCGGCAGCGCCCTTTTTCAATGCGACAAGGTTGAAATAATACGATCCCGGTTTGGCGGCGATCAGGAAATCGCCGCTGCCGTCCGTCGAAACGTTGGCTCCCGCAATCTTGGAAATGGCCGAGGGAAACGTGACGGTGGTCACCCCGTCGCCGGATTTGACGTAAAGCTCATAAATCTCGCCTTGCGCGAGCCGGTATTCCTGAAACTGGTTGGCACTGGCAACCGTTTTGGACAATTCCGCCGCATGAACGGCAAGTGCGCTGCTGCAAAGCAGCGCGAAGGTGAAGAGTTTGTTCTTTTTCATCATGGTTCCTTTCAATTTTTATATTCTTTGCAGGTGAAATCGGTGACGATGAACGGGTAAAGGGCATTTTTGCCGAGGTCGAAATTCACACTCAAGCTCATGGTGACGCTGAACTTGACGACCGAACTTTCCCGTTTTCCGTCGTTCAGGCTGGATCGGAGAAGCTGCCCTTCGATTTCCACGAAGGATTTTTTGCTGTCCGCTTCCAGAACCTTGACCCGGAGAATTTCCACTTTCTGGTGAATATCGCGTGCACCGAAATTTTCCATATCGGCTTTGAGGATGTCCAGCGCCTTGTTCCGGGCCATGCCACAATACATCTCGTCGAAAAGAGCCGGCCGGTCCAGTCCGTTCGGATTGCGCATCCACAGCGCATCCGTCGCCAGCCGGGCCGTGTATTCATACAGATGCACTAATTTTTCCTTATCCGTGTATTCCGTGACATGGTAGGAGTTCCTCCCGTCCATGAGAATCAGGCGGTTGTTGTCCCGGAGCTGATACATCAGAACCGGAGTCAGAAACGACAGCACCATATAGGCAATCAGGGCCGTCATCAGCATCCGGATTTTTCCGCGTGTGGAGAAATCAAACATCCTGTTCCTCCTCCCAGTAACGCATTCCGGCGACCTTGAACGGAAGTTCCGTGTCGGATTTGCTGCGTTCGAACCGCATCGCCAGCGCAAAATCGCGTTTGTGCAAATACGGGTGTCCGAAATAAATGCCGCTGCGGAGCAATACGCCCTTGACGAGCGCATGATACTGCCCGTTGACGATGGCAAAATCGACCGTTGCGGATTCGATTTCCTGATGAACTTTCCGATTCTCGAACATCTCCTGCGTGTCGTTGAGATAGCCTCTGGCCTGTCCCTGACCGCGTTTGGTGAACGCGAAGGCGAGCGCCCGTTCGTTCCGGACGTCATACCGCCGGGAGAGCAGCGCATAGGTCGCCCGAAGCGCCACGTCCTCGATCACTCTCCGCGACTCCACCGGAGCGGAATTGCCGAGATAAACGGTATGATCCCGCGCCAGCACGATCACATGGTCCGGCATCGCCATATACTGACGGGCGAAAAACACTCCCATTAACAGAAAGACAATGCAAATGAGGTGCAGCGCGATCCAGAAACAGAGAACTTTCCGCTCATGGCGAACCAGTTCGTACATGTCCGTTTGCCTATTGGAAACCATAAATCATCACCTTCCTTTCCGGTCTTCCCGTCGTCGGGGCGAACGGGAAGACCCGTTCACAACCACCAACCGGAGAAAATACATGAGAAACGTCATCCTGACCGCCGTCCTGTCCGCCATTCTGGGAATCACTCTTGCCGGGTGCGGGGAATCGGAAGAATCCAAACGGAATCTCGCCATTCTCGCTCGCGAAGCCGAAGCCCGGCGCACGGCAGGAGAACAAACGGACGCCGACCGGAAACGCAAGATCGAAGAAGCCCGAAAATGGCATCGGATCCAGATGGAGGCTTACGAAAAGTCCATGACGCCGGAGAAAAAGTAAAGCTTGCGTCATTTCGCACCGCCTCCTTTGGAACTGTTCGCATCCGCGGTTTTCCCGCCGCGCCCCAGAGCATCGCTGACGGATTTGCCGAAGTTCTTTTCCGCGCCTTGTCCGGCCTTGACGACGGACATGACATTCGATGCGGTATTGAGCGACATGGCAAGCGCGTTGCCGATCCCGCCGCCCCGGAAGAGGCTGATGCACGCCCACGGAATCCCGACATACATCACGATGCAGAGCAGGACGAACACGCAGGCGAACGCGACCAATGCGCCGATGGCTCCGGCGGCGACCACAATCGCGCCGGGAGGAGATGCCGCCAGAATTGCCAATCCGCCCGCGGCCGCCCCGGAAGCGCCGAGCGCGGCACTCGCGGCCGCCGCCATGCCGGTGTGTTCCCACAGCTGGCAGATTGTCCAGACCATCGTCAAGTCTCCAAAAATCATGCACAGCGGCGACATCACGAACCCGAAGGTCATGGTGAGAAAATTCACCCCGATGGACTTGGTTTCCGGCACGGTCAGCATGGCGATGAAAATCGGCGAGAGCGTCTTGAGAATCAGAAACAATCCGCAGATTACGAGGATCATCAGATCGCGGACACATTTCCCGATCCAGATGCCGCCGTGATAGGTCAGATTCGCAATTCCGACCACCACCGCCTCATACCAGGAACCGTCCACTTCGATGGAGAGCATGACTTTGACCGCTTCCTCAACCCGGCGTCCGGCGTCGAGCCCCCACGCGAGCATCCCCTTGAACAACTTGTCCGCCATCGCCGGAAACACCGCGATCAGCACCACCGCCAGCAGAACGCCCGCGAGGTATTTCAATCCGAGGTATTCCCCGAACTGCTGATAATTCCGGTAGACCGAAAGAAAAATCAGCAGCAGCGCGAAACAGATGCAGACATGGTGCATCCGGTCGAGCGTGTCGAGGATCACCTGATTGATGTTTTGAAATGTTACATTGCCCGACATTCGTCACCTCACCGGGATATGAACTGTTCGATGAAGTTGTTGCCGACGGAGCCTTTCGACTCCAAGGCCTTCGCGCCCGCTTCATTGATTTTCCGGGCGTCGTGAATCGCCCTGGCCTTCTTCAAATCCTGCTCATCCAGCCGAAGATTGTCCGAATACATCTGCTGTGCCACCATCGCCGAGTGCATGGTCTGCGTCGCCAGCATCTGACCGAGCGTGTTCGACTGCCAGATGCCGTTCTTGTAGGCGGCGTGCTGAATCTCCGTCTGGTTGGAGTTCCGCGCATTGAATCGCTGATCCTCCCGGTTCAGATCCTGAAGCTGAAGCAGAGCCTTCGGCCCCCATTCGCTCATGAATTTGTGAACGGCGAGCGCACCTTTCTGGGTTTCGGCGAGATTCTCCGAACGCCGGATATCCTCGTCAGCCAGCGTATAGTCGATCTGCCTCAGCATGTATTCGATGTTGCCGGTATTGGCAACTTGCGAATCCGCCATATCCAGCGCTTCGCGGGTGATGTTCAGCGCGGCGGAAATTTCGTCCTCGTGCCAGAATTCCTGGTTCATATAGGCAACCAGTTTTTGCGGATCGCCGATGTAATTGGAGATGTCGACCGCGGTATCGTACGTGTCCTTGCAGGTCGAATAGGTGTCCTTGGCGACCTTCAGCGTGTCAATGCTGGTTTTCAGCATCTCCCCGGCCTTGTTGAGCTGTTCCACCTGATAGTCGAGGTCCATTTGCTGATACAGTTCATCCTGAATCGCCTTGACCGTGTTGTGAATATAGGTCACACTGTCATGCACCGGGTATAATGCCCAGGCCGACGGCGCACACACCGCCAGGAGAAGCAGGGCAAAAAGTTTCGATTTTCTCATATCTTCTCCTACTCCGTTACCGAAATTGAAATGGAATCAGGAACCCGTTTCACGCCGTCGGCGGGATATTGAACGGGCAGCTCATAGGTGCGGCTGCGCTGCACTTCGCCGTCCTCGGCCTGATGAAGCTTCTGGTAGAGCCAGTAGAGTTCCTTGGTCGAATTGGAGCGTCCGAGGTCGTATCCGGCCTTGTATTCCTTGGCTTTTTCATCCTTGAAGCCCTGTTCGATGAACTGGCCGAGCAGGAACGCCCCTGCGGCCGCCGCGCCGGTGGCGGCAAGGCGGGTGCCGTCGTCCTCGTCCTTCGCCGCATAGGAACCGGCGAGCGCACCGCCCAGTCCCAACGCGGGAGCAAGCAGACTGGAGGCCTGGGTCTGCGCGATCTGCGTCGCGGAACATCCGCAGAACAGAGTTCCGGCGGTCGCCGCCGCGAACATCGTGAAAATCAATCGTTTCATAGAATTTTTATCCTTTCGTGATTAATTGAGAATCGAATTGAACGAAGCGTCCGGACTGACGCGCAGATCGCGGGCATCGCCCGGAACCTCCTGCGCCTGCGAGCTCGGAAGCGAGTAACTGCTTCCGCTTCCTCCGGTATTGAATCTCTGCTGATAGGCAATGTCGTTGAGGGTCGAACGCAAGTTTTCAAACTGGGTGTCGGTCTCGAATTTCATCTTGTCGAGCTTGGCGGCGATCGTGGAATCCAGATGGGCGATCAACTCTTTGTGTGAAACATCCATCGCATCCAGCAGCGCCTTGAGTTCGGCGTCGCCGGTTTCCCGTTCATTGCGGAGCGCATCGACAAAGGCCAGCACACTGGCCGTCAGATCGTCCAACTGCTTCTGTACGGAAGCGGTCTGGTTGGCGGCATCCAGTTTCGCTTCTTCCAGAAGCTTCAGATACTTTGCTTCCGTCGCCAGAAGATCGTCCTTCAACTGCTTGATCCGCAAGTCTGTCGAATCCCGCAAGGCGGCGAGTTCCTCTTTCAAAAGCGCGATCTCTTTCTCGTGTTCCGCGAACTCGGATTCATTGTGCCGGATTTCAATGGCGAATTCGATGTCGGTCAGTTCATTGCGAAGAGTCAGCAACTCGCTTAGCAGACGTTGCCTCGTCTCCTCTTGGGCGGAAATGTCCAGTCCGGCATTCCGCAGATCCTGAATTTCCAGGTCAAGGTCGGCAATCTCTTTTTCCTTCGCCTGAATCTGCTTTACGAAATCCGCTTGCAGTTCTTCCAGTTTCTCGTCGGAATAAACGGAATACTTGATCCGGTTTTCAAGGTTCTTCAGACGAGCGATCATGGACTTGTCGATCTCATTGATCTGAAGCTGAAGATTGTCAATCGCCTCTTGCGTTGCCTTTTTGTGGTCGGCAAGCTCACTTTTTACCGCATCCAGTTCCAGATAGATTTTCCGGACTTCTTCATCCAGATTGTTGACGGTATCATCGATCTGTTTTTGGAGACGGGCGACGTCCTCGTCGTGTTTGGCTTCCAGCTGGGCAACTTCTTCCCGGACGGAGGCGATTTTCGCATTGATCGCTTCCACTTCCTCCTTGTATCTGGCATCCAGCGCGGCAATCTCTTTTTCAATCGCTTCCTTGTCTTTCTCATGGGTGACCTTGAGGATCTCCATCCGGGCGTAATAGTCCGCCTGTTTTTCCCGCAAATCGGAAATCCTGTCGTACAGATCGCGGTCGGTTTCCGAAAGCCGGGCAACTTCGCTTTCCAGCTTGGCGTTGGCCGTCGCAAGCTGTGATTTCAGATCGGCGGCCGCATCGTGATACTTGTTGTCCAATGCCAGCATGTCCTGCCTGAGATCGGCAACCCCGGCGTCGATTTTTTCCTGCAACGCCGTTTGAGCCGCGGCAAGTTCCTTTTCCAGCGCCGCGACATCCTGTGCGTGTCTGTCCTGCAAATTGGAGAGAGCGTTCTGCTGGGTCAACTGCTGAAGGCGGAGCGATTCGATCTGATTCTGAAGCTCCTTGTCGCCCTCCGTGTAATCACGCGCCATTTGAACGAGAGCGGAACTGATGGAATCCAGTTGACTGTTGATTTGCGAAACCTTGTCGGCATAGGTCGAATTCAGATGGCTCATCTGCTGCGTGAGCTGATTGACATCGGCCGAGTGTTCGACGCGGATCAGCTCTGTTTTGGAATCAATCTGGCTCTGGATTGCGGAAACATCATTCCTGTGCTGTTGTTCGGCCAGATTCAACTGCTGCTGAAGCGCGGTCTGCTGTTTTTCCAAAGAGGAAATCAGCGTTTTCAGCTGTTCGTCGGCCGCCAGAAACTGGCTCTCCACTGCGGAAAGGTCATTGGCGATTTTGGCAACATCCGCCTTGATGTTCGCCACTTCCGCCGCATATTTGGAGTCGAGATTGCCGATCTTGAGATTCAGCATCTCGACGTCCTTCTGATAGACCGTCTTCAGAATTTCAAGCTGGGCGAGGTAATCCGCCTGCTGACGCTCCAGACGGGCGACGTTGTACTGTAAATCCGCCGCCAGCGAATTGATCTCATTTTTGAAGTCCTGAATTTGCTTCAGCAAGACCGCCTGATCCGTTTCCTGTTTCGTTATCGCTTCCCGCAGCGATTGTTCAAGAGCGCCGATCCGTTCATTCAGCGCGGCCGTTGCCGTATTCAGGTTTCCGGAGAGTTCCTCTTTCTGCTGAAGAAGGGCAGCGGCAAGAGCATTCACGGTTTCCTCCAAAGAATCCGTATCCATTCCTCCTTGCGCGTCCCAAATGACCACAAAAAAACTTTCAATGGAATAATCATCCGGCGAGTTTTCGCCTGCCGCGTTCCCGCCGATGAATCCTTTGACGAACCAGGAACCGCTGAGGGTGACTGCGCTGTAAATGCCATTGGCGTTCCATGCCACGCCGACAGAAATGGCGGATTCCGTGACTCCTGTCACATGGGGACTCCCGGGATAGATTGACATGGGAATCCAGGAATACTGCAGGATGTCCGCCCGGGAAAGGAACGGCTTTGGATAAGAAATACTTCCGGAAGCCCATCCGGTTCCTCCTGTCGAAAATTCCCAGTTGCCGCCTTGTTCAATCCACCCGCTTGAATAATGCCTGTACCAACCTGAGGAGCCTGGCGATCCATAGGTTTCCACAATACGGTCGGTTTCACATGGTGTATAGAGCAAATGGACCACGGAATAATTGCCTCCGGAAGTCAGAATCCCCGTCACATTGAACGAATCCGTCGAGGCGGAAAGGTGGTCCTTCACAAATTCCTCTCCAAAGGAGGCACCGCCATTGTCTTTGATCCCGAACGTGGAATTGCCGGTTGCCGTCGCCGTATTCTTGATTACACAGATGAAACTGGCATTGCATCCCGCATATTTTTCCGGGATGTTGATTGTTCCGTTCGACGACTGGAGCACCGCGGCTCCGAATACATTCATTCCCGCCGCACCCAAGAGCTGCAGCAGAAACACCGCCATAAGTTTCCTTGCCATAGAGTTTTTTTCCTTTCAATTATTTTGTTGTTTAAGAAGTTCGTGAAATTCGATTTTAGCCTCGACAATCAGCGGCGACGCCCGCTCGCCCGCCATGTGCTCCAGCCGATCCAGCAGCCGGAAAAGCCGATTGTCCTCCGCCAGCAGTTCGGTCGCTTGCAGAAGCTGGTCCGCGAACACGCGTTCCGGATGTTTCGCGGAGAGTACTTTCAAAATCCGCGTCAGACGGCTGTGAAGTTCTCCGCTCGTGGCCGCCGCGGAGAGAATCGCCGGACTTGCGTAGTTCCGTCCGACGCCGACAATCGGCCAGTCCGCCCGCTGCGCATACAGGAGAAAACTGGAAAAACGGTTGCCCGGCGGCAGATGTTCCGGCGCGGGGAAGTTCATGATGTTCCGCTTGGCTTCTTCCGAAAGCGCGATATAGTTGCCGATCAGATCCAGTTCCG
>CAYWZD010000059.1:0-13875 GCA_964462755.1 uncultured Victivallales bacterium
TCTCCAACACCGCCGAGTTCGGCGAATACTACAACGGCCCGCAGATCATCACTCCAGACGTCAAGGAACGCATGAAAGCGTCCCTCAAACGCATCGAGAGCGGCGAATTCGCGAAAGTCTTCCTCAATGAGATGAAGAACGGCGCCCCGAACCTCCTTGCCAAGCGCAAAGCGCTGGGCGACCATATCGCGGAAGTCACCGGACGCAACATCCGCGCGCTCTTCGAACGCAAAGGCTGATCGGCCGGACGCTCTAAGAGTCATCGGAATTCCGGGAACGGAAAGACCTTTCCACAAGGGTTTTTCCGTTCCCTTTTTTTCGTCATCCTTCAGGACAGAAATTTCTGCTTTCACGACAACCATTGAATCCGGCAAAAATCAGGGTAGGTTCGTGACTCCGTCGCGAACTGAAAATTCCCGGCACAGTTCGTCCGGAGAAAATATCCGGGTCGGGGGGTAAAAAAAATTCAGTTCGGCAGGGGACTGCCGAACCTACCCGTAAACTCGCAACACGGCAATGCATTGAACTCAAATATTGCCTTTTCTATCCAGGAAAAGGCAAATTGGCATGAATTGCAGTTACAGGGAGACGTAATGTTTCTGGATTTCAGGAGCGCGCACGGCGATGTTCGCCAGATGGTCTCCGATCCGTTCCATCTCCCACAGCATCTCAATGAAGATCACGCTGGCGTCCACCGCACATTTTCCGGTATTGCGCCGGGCGATGTGGGTTTCCTCATATTCCTTCGTCAGGAGATTGATCTGATGTTCCTTCTCCATGGCTTTTACCGAGATTTCCTCATTGAGTTCCTCGCGGTCGAGCTTTTCATCGGGAACGATCGCGGAAGGAATGTAGTCTCCCTTTTCACCGCGAAGACTGCCAAGGGCTTCGTAATCATTTTTCCGGGAGTAGTTCTTTTCGTATTTCTTGGTCAGTTTATTGATCTTCTTCTCTTCTTCGAGAGCCAGGAGCACACTTTCCTGATTCTGTCCGGCGAGCGCCAGGGAAACGTTGCTTGCCTGAGACCGGAGGAGCGTCCAGATTTTCATGAGGTCCTCCCTCGCGATATCCGAAAGAACGATGTTCGACTTGGCTAGACGTTTCGTCAGTTTCAGGATGTTGTCCGTGTGGTCCGCGATGCGTTCAGCGTCGTTCGTGCAATGCATCAGGAGGGGAATCAGGTTCGACTGCGGCTGTGTGAGCTCGCGCCGGGTGATCTGAACCAGATAATCGGTGATCTGCGTCTGCATGTCGTCGATTTTCTGTTCGCTTTCCTCCAGTTCCCGGAATTCCTCCTGGTTGGTGTTGACCGCCAGGAAGTGCCGGTTGACCGCCTTGTCGATCATGTCCCAGGACACTTGGACCATGTTGCGGATGGCGGCGATGCTCTGTTCCAGCGCGATGGACGGAGTGTCCAGCAGACGGGGTTCAAGAATACGGGTTTCCCTCGAAGCCGCGTCTTTGATCGGCAGCAGAATCTCGCAGAGACGGGCGAAAAGTCCCATGATGGGGAAAATCGCCATCACCGTGATGACGTTGAACATGGTGTGCGCCATAGCGATATGCCGTTCCACATTCTCGGGCACGACGGCAAACGCGTTTCCGGGAGTGATGGAGTTGATAAAATAGAGGAACACCGGAATGCGGCCCGGTCCATAGGGGACATAGAAAAGCATCAGCATCAGAAGCGCGCCGATGACGTTGAACAGGAAATGCGCCAGCGCGGCCTGTTTGGCGACCCGGTTGGCGGTCAGGGAGGCCAGCCAGGCGGTGATGGTCGTGCCGATGTTCGTTCCGATCAGGAGCGGAACCGAGGTATAGAAGTTGATGAGACCGCCTCCAGCGAGCGCAAGGACCACGCCCATCGCCGCGGAACTCGACTGGACCACGCACGTGGCGGCCATGCCGATTCCGATTGCCCCCAAGACGGCGAGGAACGGCATGTATCCGCCCGCTTCATGCGGAGCGCAATCGAAAGTTTTGAAGAAATTCACGAACGACGGAAACGTCCCGAGCGACTTCAATTCGCCGCTCATCATGGACATGCCGAAGAAGAGGAGTCCGAATCCCAGCACGGTTTCGCCCCAGCCCCTTACGACGCGGTTTTTGGACAGCATCACGACAAAGCCGACCGCCACGGCCGGAAGCGCCATGCCGCTCAGATTGAAGGAGATGATCTGCGCGGTCACCGTGGTTCCGATGTTCGCGCCGAAAATAATCCCGATCGACTGCTGGAGGGAAAGAAGGCCCGCGTTGATGAAGCCGATCACCATCACCGTGGTCGCGCTGGAGGACTGGATGACCGCGGTTACAAACGTTCCCGCCAGCACCGCCACCAGACCGTTCCGCGAGAAGAACTGGAGCAGTTTCTTCATATTTTCTCCGGCCACCCGCTGGAGCCCGTCGCTCATCAGTTTCATGCCGTAAACGAAAAAGGCCAGTCCGCCGATCACTCCGACCAGCACAGCGACCACATCGATTCCCATTACGCGGAGTTTGTTCATCCGGAGGAAAAGCCCGCCTTTCGGGTCCGCCACTTCGACCGCCACCAGATATTCCCCGGTCTGTTTTCCGAGCTGGACATGACTCCAGGCCACGCCGTGTTCATCGGTCAGGGCAACCGGAGAAAGAACCTTGGCGGTATTCTTTGTTTCCGGACTCCGGACAATGCTGAAATAGACCGGAACGCCTTTCGCGGGCGAGCCGTCGGCATTCTGCAGCAGAATCGAAACCGGATCTCGGAGCACGGCCCCGACACGCCCTTCCTGTCCGCCGCCTCCGAACTTGGCGCCCACCGAGAGCCGGACAAGAAACGCCTTCGACTCGAATCCTTCCGGAATCACTTTGAGATAATTGTCGCCGATCCGTTTTCCGGCGGTCACCTTGACGGTTACCCGTCCGGCCGCGTTGCTTTCCGCAACAGACGGCGTCACTTGAAGTTCGGAGCCTTCCGCGGGAACAAAACGAAGTTTCACGCCGCTCAGCCCTTCGACTCCCCGTTTTCCTCCGAAGAATCCGGACTTGCCCGTACCGAGGACCTCCAGCCGCAGTTCCGAACTGAATGCCGCGCCCGGCAAAGCACTCTGGTCAGCTCCCTGAAGGACTTTGATCTGTTTTACTTCAGGATCGTCCGCCTCCTGGTTGCAGGAAACGAGACTCAGCAGGGAAAGGGTGCTGAAAAGAACGGCGAAGAAGGCATTGCGGGTCATTCACTATACTCCGTGTTATGTTCCTGATATTTTCGTAACGGGGTCAAAACTTTTTCTTAATATACTTCCTCGCCCTTTTTTTGGCAATTCAAAACGGAAACAAATCCGGAAAATCAGTGCTTTTGAACCATAAAAGAGATTCTTCCTCCTTCTCGTCCGCATCAAAAGCCGATATTTTTCTTCCTGCCCGAAACCAACGGAAGACGCACCCGGAAGCGGCAGGCTGACATTCTTCCGAAATATCCCTTCAAATCTTGCTTTCAGGCTTGAAAAAAACATTTTTTGAACTATCTGTTACCAAGAGTCAGAGAGCATCTCTGAATGGGAGGAGGCTTATGCTATGATGGAATCGGTCATCAGCAATGTGGGGGAATTTCTTGCGGACGCCCGGGTAATGGCGGTCTATTGGGGACTTGCCATTTTCGGGACCCTGTTTTTCGGGCTTACCTGTCTGTTGGCCTTTTTCGGGGTCGGCGGTCTGGATTCTCCTGACTTCGACACGGACGGACTGACGCTGGAACATCCGGACACCGGTTTTCTGGACTTCAAACTCTTTTCATTGCGCTCGATTCTGGCATTTTTGACCGTATTCGGCTGGGGCGGAGTCGTCTGGGGACACCACGGCATCGCCGGTTTTCTCGGAGCTCTCTGCTGCGGAATCGTCACCATGGTCCTCACCGCGGCCATTATCTGGAGCGTGATGAAGCTTCAATGTTCCGGCAACGTTCCGCGCACGGCCTTTCTGGGAAAGAACGCCACCGTGTATCTGGGCATTCCCGGCGGTTCCTCGGAAGCGGGAAAGATCGTCATCTCCCTCAACGGAGCCACGCACGAATTCCAGGCGATCGCGGAGGAAGCCATCCCGACGGGTTCAACCGTCGTCGTTCTGGAAGAGATTGATAACAAGCGTTTCAAGGTTCGGAAAATATAAAAACAGGAGGTTTTCATGTTATCGTTGGTTTCCATTGTTGCGGCCGCGGTTTCCGGCGGCACGATTCTGCTGCTCGCCATCGGCATTTTCGTCATTTTCGCGGCCTTCCTCGGAATTCTCGCGCGGATCAAGAAATGCCCGTCCGACCGGGTCATGGTCATCTACGGTTCCGATGTCTTCCACCGGAAAGCCGTGCCGCACGCGGCCCGCTGCATCCACGGCGGAACCGCGTTCATCTGGCCGGTCATTCAGGACTACGGATTCCTTTCCCTCCGCCCGATCCAGCTGGAAGTCAACCTTAAAAACGCCCTCTGCAAACAGAACATCCGCATCAACGTGCCGTCCGTCTTCACGGTCGGCGTCAGCACGGACGAGGCGCTCATGGGCAACGCGGCCAACCGTCTGCTCGGACTGATGCCCGACGCCATCGGCGAGCTCGCCAAGGACATCATCTTCGGACAGCTCCGTCTGGTGATCGCCTCCATGACGATCGAGCAGATCAACTCTGACCGCGAAACCTTCCTGCGCAGCATAGAGCAGAACGTCGCGGAGGAACTCAATAAGATCGGCCTCCTGCTCCTGAACGTCAACATCACCGACATCACCGACGAAAGCGGATACATCGACGCCATCGGAAAACGCGCCGCCTCCGAAGCCATCAACAAGGCCCGTATCGAAGTCGCCGAAGAGGAACGCAAGGGCGGAATCGGCGAGGCCGAAGCCCGTAAATCGCAGCGTATCGCCGTTTCCCAAGCCGAAGCTCAGGCACAATCCGGAGAGGCCAACGCCGACAAGGAACGCCGTATTGCCGTGACTCAGGCCGAAGCCCAGGCGCAGTCCGGAGAAGCCGATGCCGACCGTCAGCGCCGCATCGCCATCAAACAGGCCGAAGCCGAAGCAATGATCGGGGAAGCCGAAGCCGACAAGCAGCGTCGTATCGCCACCAAGCAGGCCGAGGCTTCCGCCATCGAAGGGGAAAACGTCTCCGCCATTGAAATCGCACAGTCCAATGCCGCCCGTATCGAGAAGGAAGCCGATGCCTACCGTCAGGCCGAAGCCGCCAAGCGCATCGCCGAAGCCAAGATCAAGCAGGCCGACTATGAAGCCGAGCAGGTCGCCCAGGTCGCCCGTGCGAAAATGGAAATGGAAAAGCAGAAGGCGGAAACCATTGTCCATGCCGAAATTGAAAAGGAACAGGTCGTCATTCAGGCTGAAGCCGAGGCTGAAAAGCTCCGCCGCGAGGCCAAAGGTCAGGCCGACGCCATCTACGCCAAACTCGAAGCCGAGGCGCGCGGCAACTTCGCCGTCCTCAAGGCCAAGGGCGAAGGCTTCAACCAGATTATTTCCGCCTGCGGCAGCAATCCCGACGCCGCCGCCAAGATGCTTCTCATCGAGAAACTCGAAGACTTGGTCAAGCTTCAGACGGAAGCCATCAAGAACATCAAGATCGACAAGGTCACCGTCTGGGACGGCGGCAAGAGTGTCGACGGCAAAAACGCCACCGCCAATTTTCTCAGCGGCATGATGCAGAGCCTTCCGCCCCTGCATGACGTCGCGGGAATGGCCGGAGTGGAACTCCCTGGCTACCTTGGAACCGTCAAGTCCCAGGAACAGCCGTCCGCTCCGCCTCAGGCGTGAATTTGAAAGAACGGAACCGGAGGCCTTTTCAAAAAAAAGACCTCCTCAAGCAACACTATAACCGTAAAGGGGGTAAAAATGCCTACTGTCAAAATTACAATCTCTCAGAAGTTCGAACGGGAAGATAAGGAAAATCTCGCGGTCGAGATTTCGAACATCGTTTCGAAAGAACTCAACAAGCCGCTTGCCGTGACGCAGGCCATTGTCGCAGACGATGCGATCGTTTCCTTCGGCGGAAACTTCATCGCCCCCTCGGCTTTCATCGTGGTGATGAGCATCGGCGGACTTACGCCCGACGCCTGCAAGCGCCTGACCGCGGGCATGTGTGATCTCCTTGCCAAAAAATACGGGGTCAGCTCCCAGCGCGTCTACATCAATTTCTGCGAGAAGCGCGGAACGGAATGGGGCTGGAACTCCACCATTTTCGAGTAAGCCGTTTTGTTTGTCCGGCCTGATCCGCGGCGCGTCCGACACCTGCCGCGGCAGGTCTTTTTCGTCTCAAAACCGTCCCTCATAACCAGGGAGTCATCATGTGGACCGCCGGAATCAACATTCATGAGGTTAAAGAAATCCGCACGCGCACAACCCTCTATTTCGGGGTGGGCGCCATCACGAAAATCGATCCGATCGTCGGAGCCTTGAAGAAGAAAGGCATCAATTCCGTCCTGATCGTTTCAGGGAAAGGCGCCTACATCCGGACCGGCGCATGGGATCACGTCAAAGCCGCGCTCGACAAACACTCCATGAAGTTCGCCCTCTACGACGGGGCCACTCCCAATCCGACTGCGGAACAGGTGGATGCCGCCGCGGAACTCGGACGCATGATTCAGGCGGGCGCGGTCATCGCCATCGGCGGCGGAAGCCCGGTCGACACCGGCAAGAGCGCCGCCATTCTCTTGCGCTATCCGGGAAAAACAGCCCGCGACGTTTATGAATTCCGTTTCTCCCCGGAGGAGGCCGTTCCGATCGTCGCCATCAATCTCACGCACGGGACCGGCACGGAAACCAACCGTTTCGCAGTGGTCACCATCCCGGAAAAAGAGTTCAAACCGGCCATCGCCTACGACTGCATCTATCCGACATGGGCCATCGACGATCCCGCCCTCATGACCGGGCTCTCTCCCGCCCAGACCCGCTACGTGAGCATCGACGCGGTCAACCACGTCGTCGAAGCCGCGACGGCCAAAACAGCCAATCCGATGAGTATCATGCTGGCCGCGGAAACCATCCGACTGATTGTGGAATACCTCCCGCTCGCGGAAAAGGACCCCAAAAATCTGGAAGCGCGCTACTTCCTTCTCTACGCCTCCATGATCGCCGGAATGTCCTTCGACAACGGGATGCTTCATTTTACCCATGCGCTGGAGCATCCCCTGAGCGCCCTTAAGCCCAACTTCACGCACGGACTCGGCCTTTCCATTCTCCTCCCCGCCGTGGTGAAGAAAATTTATCCGGTCCGCGCGAAAGTGCTTGCGGACATCCTTTCGCCGATCGATTCCTCCCTCAAAGGGACTCCTGACGAGGCTTACAAGGCGGCGTGCTCGGTGGAAGCCTGGCTGGAGAAATCCGGCGTCCCGGAAAAACTGGCCGATGAAGGTTTCCAGGAATCGGACATCGAAAAGCTGGTCCAGCTGACTTTCCATACGCCCTCGCTGAGCGGACTGCTCTCCCTCGCGCCCGAAGAAGCGACCGAGGACTGCGTCCGCTGGATTTACCAGAATTCCTTCCATCCCATCCGTCAGCGCCCGAAATAATCGGTTCACAAGTTCAATCCGCGGGGAAAGGGCAGCCTTTCCCCGTTTTTTTTATACCGGAAGACCTCTCTTCCGTCCCGTTGAGAAGTCCGGCTGCCTCCTTCGCGCGGTTCTTTATCCGGATCGCTTTCTGTATCATTCCGGAGACTCCCGGAAATGATTTTCCATGATGTTTTTCGGGAAGTTTCCAGATTTCCAAGGGATTTTTTTCCTGTTTTTTTATCAATTTCTCTTGATTTTTCCAGAAATTCATCTATAATGAATATAGTTCATCAATAATGAATCAAACAGGAGATATTCTCATGAATGAACAAAATGGACAGTATCAGGCGGACACTCCGGAAACCATGGAAATCAAACGTTATGCGCTGGAAACCCTGCGCGCGGACCTGGTCGGGATCGCCAACATCGAACGTTTCGCCGGGGCGCCGGAAAAAATGAGTCCGCAGGGGATTCTGCCGTCGGCTCGTTCCGTGATCGTCATGGCAGTGCATCACCCGGATGCCGCAATTGAACTGGGCGGGATCAGGCACCCACAGGAAATCGGGCCCTACTGCATTCAATACCACATGAACTGGCGGCTGGACGACATGTCCATCCGGATGGGAACCTTTCTGGAAAAACTCGGCTGGAAGGCGGTTCCGATCGTATCTTCGAACATCTGGCGCTATCGCGGCTACAAAGACCTGAAGGAACAGTTCGCGCCCGACGTTTCCCACATGCACGCGGCCGTCGCCGCGGGGCTGGCTGAATTCGGCTACAGCGGGCTGGCCGTCACGCCGGAATTCGGGGCGCGCCAACGGTATGTCACCATTATCACAGACGCCGTCCTGACTCCCTCCCCCCTGCTTGAACCCGGTTCCGTCTGCGACAGCTGCATGATCTGCCGGAAGGAATGCCGTTCAGGCGCCCTTTCCAAAGAAATCGACGGCTGGAACATTGTCGAAATCGAGGGCAAACAATACCGCTACGCCAAAAAAAATCTCTGGCGCTGTTCGTGGGGAGAACATTTCGACATCGATCTCGATCTGCCGATCCCGGAACATGTCGATGAGAAAGTCATCATGGAAGCCGTCGTCAAATACGGTCGACGCGGCGGAGAAATGGGTTCATGCCTCCGCTATTGCATCCCCAAGAAACTCCGTTACTGGGATCGGGATTATACCAATGCCCCGCGCCGCCGCAAGCCTTTCCTGACCAATCCGGAAGCAGGAACCGCCTTCCATCGCGGACTCTTTGAAGAGGTGCGTGCACTCGGCGCGGGGTGGGGCGTGGACCATGTCGTGGTTTCCGACGCCTCCGAACTCCGGGAAAAACTCGATATCGACATTCAGAAGCTGATGCCCGGCGCAATCCGGGCAGTCAGCATGGTCACCGTGCGCAGACATACCGATGAAGAAATCACCTCTCCCGAATCGCATACCCGTCTGCTCGACCAGGCGTTTACCCCGATCGTCACCCAGTCGGGATACGATGTCGTGCGTCTGCTGGAAAAATTCGGCTTTGCCTCCTGCCAGTATCTCGGCTTCCCCGAAGAAAAGCTCGCGGCGGCTCTGACCGTTCCCGTTCAGGGGCGCGATGTACGGATTCATACCCTGCTGACCGACGCTCCGCTGCCGACAACGTCATGGACATTGCCCGCCGCGATTGTCCGTCCGGGCGGCAGAAAACAACTCACGCAGAGGCTCCGTCGGGAATTCGAACTCCGTGAAGGCGATCTTTTCGGCATCGCCCCGGCGGAACGGATCGACGCGCTGGTGCCTCAATTGCGGAAAATCTACGACGGCGAAGTCGAACTCATTGCCCGCAACAAGGCGGAAACCATCTATAAACCCTATGATCCGGTGATCACCGAAAATATCCGGCGGGTGGCCGGATGCTCCGATTACCTCACCGGAACAAAAAGCGTGATCGTCATCGGATTGCGGATGCCCGCCGCTACGGTGGACATCACCGCCCGGACTCCCGCCGAAGCCGCCGGCCCTTATGTGTTCGCCCAGTATGAAACCATCATGCGCCTGAGACTACTGGCTTGGAACCTGATCGGCCGTCTGGAGGAAGCCGGGTTCAAAGCGACCTTGACCGCCGACCTGCACCGCACCGGATCGTTCTGCTGCAATCCGCGCGGAGAATATCCGGACGCCTTCAGCAATGTTTTCGCAGCGGCAGCGGCCGGGCTCGGGTCCGTCAGCCTCTGCGGGGCGCTGGTCAATCCCGAATTCGGCTCCAACGCCCGGTATCTGGCAATCCTCACCAACGCCGAACTGGAATACAATGAAGTTCTGCGCACCCCCACCGGCTGCGGAGACTGCGAAAAAACCTGTATTTCCTCCTGCAAGACCGCGGCATTCGAAGATCCACTGCGGACCCTCGAAATCGACGGCGTGGTTCAGCGTTTCCACAAAATCGACATCAACCGCTGCAACTGGGCCAAACGCTGGAGTCTTGTCGGAAGCGAGGGAAACCAATACACCGGCTGGCACCTCGACGAACCGTTCCCGGAAAACTTCAACGGCGACGCCCTCGCCGCCGCAATCCGGAAAGTTCCGCAGATCGAAAAAATCCGGCCGTGCAACTTCGAGCAGTGCCTCCTAGTCTGTCCGAATTGCCGTCCGCAATAACCTTTAAGAAAAACCAGTCCCGGCGACTCGGCCCTTTTATTCGACGGTTCAAGGCAATCCGAAACATTTTCGGGTTGCCTTTTGACTGTCCCCATATTATATTACTATATGAAAGAAGACACCGCCATCGTCAAATCCGTTCTGAAAGCCCTTGCCGCCCTCGACTTTGTCCTTGAAAAGTCCATGGTCTCCCGCGGCGCCGGCCTCGGCGAAATCGCCGCGGGTCTTGACCTTCAGCCGACAAACACCCGGAACATCCTGAAAACAATGGAACAGGCCGGTTACATCGGACGGACCCCGGACCGGCTCTACATTCCCGGCCCGAAATGCGAAGCCATGAACCGCACGCTTCTGGTCGGCAAGCAGCTGATCTCGGAAATCATGCCCGTTCTGGACGCGCTGATGGCGGAATTCGGAGAATCATTCGTCGTCACGACCCTTTTCGGAGGCCGCCGGAAAGTGCTGATGTCGAGAAAAGGAACCTCCCCGATTGTCGTCGAAACACAAAATGCGGAACGCGACTGCATGATTTACCAGCTGGTCACGACCCGGATCATGCTCGCTTTCGCCCCCGTTCATGAAAAGGAAGCCTTCCTTGCCGCCAACGATCTGCCGTCCGCTTCCGACTGGGCCGAAGCGGACACTCCGGCCAAGCTGGAACACTGTCTGGCAAATCTCCGGGAAGCCGGTTATGCGGAACATTACCCCGGCAAGGGAGCCATCTACGCAGCCGCATTTCCGATTATCGACAGTGAAGGCAAATCAGCCGGCGCGCTGGGAATTTATCTTCCGGCTTTCCGTATGACTCCCGACTTGCACAAACAAATCCTTGAAAGCATCCGCCAGAAATTATCCCAGTTGCAGAAACAACTATAAAAAAGTCTTTCACCCCACGGTTCAAGGCCATTTTCCCCTTTCGCCTCAAGCAGAAATGCGCCATGCCGCACGTACAAGCACAAAAAAACCGGAAACGCTTGTTTCCGGTTTTTCTGTTTGCGTGACAGCTGAAAGAAATCAGACCGTCTTACCGCTGATGACGCCGTGGCCCTTGAACGTACGGGTGGGAGAAAACTCGCCGAGGCGGTGACCGACCATGTTTTCGGTCACGAACACCGTCGTGAAGGTTTTTCCGTTATGCACATTGAAGGTGTGTCCCACAAAGTCGGGAATGATCATGGAACGGCGGGACCAGGTCTTGATCGGCTTCTTGGCTCCGCTTTTTTCCATTCTCTCGACCTTCTCGATCACGTGAGAATCCACGAACGGACCTTTCTTGATGGATCTGGCCATAATTACTTCTTCCTCCGTTCAACAATGAATTTTGTGCTCGGCTTCTTCGGATGACGGGTCCGTTTGCCCTTGGCAAGCTGACCCCACGGAGAAACGGGATGACCGCCGCCGCTGGAACGTCCTTCACCGCCGCCCATCGGATGGTCGATCGGGTTCTGCGCAACACCGCGGACATGAGGCCGGAATCCGAGATAGCGCTTCTTGCCGGCTTTGCCCATGGAGGCGTTCATATAGTCGACGTTGCCGACCTGTCCGATCGTGGCCTTGCATTCCAGATTGACCTTGCGGACTTCGCCGCTCGGCAGCTTGATCTGGGCGTAATCGCCGTCTTTCGCACGGAGAGTGGCGACCTGACCCGCGGAACGGACCAGAATGCCGCCCTTGCCGGGAACCAGTTCGATGTTATGAATCTGGAGGCCCAGGGGAATGTTTTTCAGCTTGAAGGCATTGCCGACCTGAACTTCACCCTTGTCGCCGGAAATGACGGTCTGTCCGACCTTGAGCCCGTTCGGGGCCAGGATGTAGGACTTCACGCCGTCGGCGTAAACGATCAGGGCGATGAACGCGGAACGGTTGGGATCGTATTCGAGCTCCTTCACCGTGGCGGCGACTCCGTCCTTGTTGCGGCGGAAATCGACGAGACGGTAACGGCGCTTGTTGCCGCTTCCGCGGAAACGGGTGGTGATCCGGCCGTTGTTGTTTCTGCCGCCTGTTCCGCTCTTTCCCTTGGTCAGGCTCTTTTCGGGAGTCTCACGAGTCAGTTCGGAATAGTCGACAACGGAAGAACCGCGAAGGCTTTTCGTAATCGGTCTGTAAGTTTTAATAGGCATCGTGAGTCTCCTTAAGCAAGTTCAATGGAGCCCTCGGCGAGGGAGACGACGGCCTTTTTCCAACTGGCGCGACGGCCCGGAATCGGAGATCTTCCCGCACGTTTGAGCTTACCCATGAAGTTGAGCATGTTAACGGATTTGACCTTCACGCCGTAAATCTGCTCGACAGCGTCGGCGACTTCCAGCTTGGTTGCCTTGGGCGCCACCTTGAAAGCATATTTGTTCTGCTCTTTGAGAACGGCGCTCTTTTCGGTCATCATGATATGTTTGACGATATCGTAAGGACTGGTTTTATTCATTTCAACGTCTCCTTATGCGAGCCGCTTGACAAATTCGTCAAGGGCTTCCTTTGTGAAGAGGAGTTTGTCCGCATTCAGCACGTGGTAGGTGTTGATCGAAGCCGCCTTCAGCGCGCAGACCAGGCACATGTTGCCCGTGGCGCGGAGGAGGTTTTCGTCATAGTCCTTCACGGAAACCAGCAGCTTGCCGTCGTCGAGCTTCAACGCTTTGAAGACCGTTGCGGCGGATTTGCTCTTGTGGTCCGCGAGGGCCAGGCTGTCGATCACTGCCACGGAGTTGTCCTGAAGACGCTCAGTGAAGGAGCGCTTGAGAGCCAGCTTCTTGACCTTGGAGTTCAGCTTGACGGAGAAATCGCGGGGCTTGGGACCGAACGCGATACCGCCGTGACGCCAGATCGGGCCGCGGGTGGAACCGGCGCGGGCACGGCCGCCGCCTTTCTGCTTGAACGGCTTCTTGCCGCCGCCGGAGACTTCGGCGCGGGTCTTGGTAGACGCGGTGCCGGCACGGTTTTCGGCCAGAAAAGCCACCACGGCGTCATGAACGGCCTGGGCGCCCTTTTCGAGCTCAAGGCAGGAATCGTCGATGGTGTAATCCCCGACTTTCTCCCCCTTCATATTCTGTATGTCGATTACAATAGACATTTTTTCACCTGTCAGTTATTGTCCCGAGGGGATTATTTCTTTTTGGCCTTCTTGACGATGACCGTGTTGCCGTTGGGGCCCGGAATCGCGCCGCGAACGAACAGCAGGTTTTCATCGACAGAAACTTTGACGAGGCGCAGATTCTGCACGGTGCGTGTAGAACTGCCGAGTTGGCCGGCCATTCTTTTGCCCTTGATGACGTTGCCGGGTTTTTCACGGCAGCCGATGGAGCCCGGCTTCCGGTGCCAGCCGCCGCCGTGTCCGTCGCGTCCGCCATGGAAGTGGTGACGCTTCATAACGCCGGCGAAGCCTTTGCCCTTGGTCACTCCCGAAATGTCCAGGAATTCCCCTTCGGCGAAAATATCAGCCTTGATCTGGGACCCGACCTCTTCCGCGGGATCATTCTCGGAACGGAATTCCCGAATGAACGCCGGCGGATTGTCCGCAAGACCCGCTTTCGCGACATTGCCGATGATGGCTTTGGAGGTGTTTTTTGCTTTCCGGACGCCGAATCCGACCTGAATGGCGGAATATCCGTCCCGTTCCTTGGTTTTGACGCTCAGAACCACACAGGGTCCCGCTTCGATGACGGTGACGGGAATGAGAACTCCCTTGTCGTCATAGACCTGCGTCATACCGACTTTCTTTCCGATGATACCTT
>CAYWZD010000060.1:0-13821 GCA_964462755.1 uncultured Victivallales bacterium
TATGGGACCGTGGAACTCCATGCAGGTGCAGGTGATGCAGAGTCTCGCAAAATACGCTCCCGGAAAAGGAATCGTATTCGATGAAAGCCTGTTCTGGCGTCTTCATGGCGGTGCGCCCCTGGAAGAGACGCTTCTTGCGGAACTGAAACGGAAGGACCGTCCGGACGCCCTGTTCGTATGGAGCGACAGCCGATGCGTGTCTCACATTATGCCGATTCTGAAACAGGCCGGGCTTTCCTGTCCGAAAGATATTCTTCTGATGGGAACCTACAATACGCCCCACTCGGAAAAGTATCATTTTCCGTCCTTCGACATGTGTGCGGACGATGTCGTGAAAACCGGAATCGAAATGTTGACCGGAGAGAAAACCGGACAGAAAATCATCATTCCTCCGCTTCTGGTGGAACATACGGCATAAGGAGAGAAAAAAGATATGGAAGGCAATCCCAAAAGTTTGAAGAGTTTCATACAGCAGGAAAATCCATTTCTGGACGCGCTGCTGCCCGGATGCGGATTCGGCTTCATTTCCGCGGAAATTTCCCGCGTGCCGCTGTTCGGGGAACTGCAACTGGTCGAAGAAAAAGTCCTGCGGAAAGAAAACTCCTCAATGCATCAGATTCACTACAGACATTTATCTGAATTGATTGAGTTTGAAGTTGTATATGAGTATTTTCCCGCGACGGGGGTATTGGAATTCAGTGGAAAATTCCGTAATTCCGGGACACAAAGCCTTCACCGTGTCAAAGGGCCGTTCTCGCTGTCGCTGGAATTGGATCTTTCCAGAATCGGTCCGGTCCGGATGTCGAATCTGTATGGAGGAAAAGAAGTCGCAACCTGCTGTCCGCCTCCCGCTTACCGTATCATCAGGACGGACGGCGTGTATCACGTTCTGGGCGGCATTCACGGCGGACGTTCCACAGAGACGGAAGCCCCCTATGCCATTCTCACGGACCGCGATGAGACCTGCGGTTTCTTCTACGCCTATGAATGGCCCTGCCGCTGGATTTTCAGCAGCAGCCAGTTCATACGGAACGGCAGTCCCATTCTTTCGCTTCTGGCCCATGTTGCGGAGGTCGAGACGGATCTCCTGCCCGGCGGAGAAATGATTTTCCCGAAAGCGGTTCTAGGCTTCTTCCGGGGGAATGAGACGACCGGTTTGAACCTGCTTCGGAAACATGTCATCCGTTATGTCCGGCGGGTGCGTTCGGAAACGGATCGCTTTCTTCCTGTATTTTACAATCACTGGTTCGGGCACGGCAACCAGTTCGACGAGGAACTGCTGAAGGAGGAAGCCCGCGTATATGCCGAACTCGGCTGTGAATATTTCGTGGTGGATACCGGCTGGCACAAGGGCGGATTCCGCGCCGGAATCGGAAACTGGGAGATCGAAGACCGTGCGAAATTCCCTCATGGAATGGCGTCCTTTTCCGAATATGTAAGATCGCTTGGAATGAAATTCGGAACATGGCTGGAACCCGAATTCGCGATGGGCGGTTCCGACTGGGTCGAACGTCATCCGGACTGGTTCTATACAGCGCCGGGCCGTCGCGACTTCGTCAACCACAAACGGGCCTATGAGGAACGTCTTCTGAAACTGGACAACCCTGAAGTCCGCAAAGCCGTGCTGGAGTTCCTGGTCGGATTTGTGGAGAAATATCATCTGGAGTGGCTTCGCTGGGACTGCAACAATTCTCCCGCGCAATTCTGGGATGCGAACGAAGCGGAAAATGAGTGGGGGAAGATTCAAAACGCATACGGGAATGGCCTTCTCCAGCTTCTGGATGAATTCATGGAGGCCTGTCCGCAATTACACATCGAGGCTTGCGCGGGCGGTGGACACCGGATGGATCTCGGGACGCTCCGACGGGCTCAGTCCTGCTGGATGAGCGACAACGCGGCCGGATATGACGCGGTCCGGCGCTATCAGATCAATATGAACCGTTTCCTGGGGCCGAATTATTCCAACTCGGTGTTTCTCTGGGGCAAGGACCGTCTGGAAAAAGGAGCCCGTTACGATTCGTTTCCGCCCGCGGCGCTCCGCTCGAAAATGGCGGGTCCTCTCGGCTTCTCCGAACCGACTCATTTTTATACGGAAAAAAGCAAAGCGATACTGAAAAAAGAAATCGCTCTGTACAAGAAATACCGTCCTTTGCTGATGAAGGATTTCTATCCGCTGTTCGAACCGGGTTCCCTTTCGGATTTCGACGGCTGGCAGGTGCATGATCCGGAATCCGGCGAGGGCATGTTCATGGTATTCCGGTGTCATTCGCCTCTTTCGGAAACGGTCGTGAATTTGAACGGTCTGAATTCCGGGGAACGGTATGTTGCGCACAATCTGGATACGGGAGAAAAACATGAAATCGTTGCGGGATGTCCATACCGAATCTCCCTGCCGGAGATGGAAGCGGTCGTCTGGGTTCATTATGAAAGAATGTCCGATTAATAACTCAACTATAATAGAAGAAAGGGTGCAAAACATGAAAACGAGAGAACATTTCAGGGAGAGCGGATTTACTCTGATAGAACTCTTGATCGTGATTGCGATCATCGCGATCCTTGCGGGGATGCTGCTTCCCGCCTTGAATCAGGCGCGGGAATCCGCCCGCAGAACACAGTGCGTCAGTCAGGAAAAACAGGTGGGGCTGGCGGTTCATGGATACATCAATGACTATCAGGAATATTATCCGTTCCTTGGACAGTACGGGTATGATTTCCGGTATCTCGGAAAACATCTCAATTCCACCTCGCCTTCCTTTTTGAATCTGATCTATTATAAATTGTTCGATTGCCCGTCCGACAAAACAAGAGTTGTATATGACGCGACCAGCGGAGCCAACTCGGATTACTATAATTATCTCGGGGGCAACCTGAGTTACCAGTTCAATGCCGTCCCCAACGGTCCGCCGGACACAACTTCCCTTGCGCAATCCAGAAACATGGGGCGGAAAATGGCGTTTTTCAAGTATCATTCCGTTGACATCATGTATTATGAGGTGGATCGGTCCTATTCCGGGCTCTTTTATACGAACACACTGGCCTCGAATGCTTTTGGCCGGGCATTGCGCGAATCATTTGCTTCAGCGCCTCATCACGACAAGAAATACAATCTTCTTTTCTTTGACGGTCATGTGGCTACCGCCACATTCATCGATTATCGCCTGAATTACATGAAGAAGGGGGATCTGGCACCTTGCCGGGCCAACTTCACCTATCTCAATGAAGCCACCGGAGAAAGTCAGATTTATCAGTAACAGGAGTCATACGAACCATGAGAATTTTATTGCTCGCCGTGACGGGGTGCCTGTGTTCACTTGCCTCCGTGCTGACAGCACAGACGGTATATGCCGAAAAGGATTCGTGGCAGACGCGTCTGGTGTTCGCCAACGACAACGAAACGGAAATCCCGTTGAAAACCGGATTCAATGTCGATTTCGACGAGAAGAATTTATATGTGACCGTGGTATGCACCGATCCGAAAACGTCCGAGCTTCAGAAAATTCCTCACGGGAAAAAAGGGGAATGGCCCCTGTGCGATTCCGTGGAAGTCTTTCTGGACCCGGGCCGGACCTGCGGCAAATATTTCCAGATCGCGGCCGGGGTCAATGGCGCCATGTATGATTCCCGCTGCAAGAGGGAATGGACCACAAAATGGAGTGCCGATGTGACTTTTTCCAAAGACGCGTGGCAGGTCCGTTTCACTCTTCCGTTTTCCGATCCCGGCATGCTGCGCCCGAAAATCGGCGATATCTGGGGGTTCAATCTCTGCCGTAACGTGAAACTCTCGGGGAAGTATTTTTCGACATGGGCGCAAGTCGGTTCTGTTTTCCACCGTCCGGCGTTGTTCGGAAAGCTGATCTTCGGCTCGCTCGAAGCCGCGGAGAAGGCGATGAATGCAAAAGTAGTTATGGAACTGGATCGACTGGAAAAAGAACTGCGGACAAAGGGCGGATATGAGTTTTTCGCTCCGAAAATCCAGTCGCTGCGCCGGAAATGTTCCGAGCTGGATATTCGCGACATCCGCGATGAATGGATTGTAATCGAAGCGATCAATAACAGCAAGACAGGACGGAATTGAACATGAAAAGAATTTTGACGGTTTTTTTGGCGGCGGCTGTTGCGGTATCCGTTTTCGGCTGGTCGAAAGACGGAGAAAATCCGTGGAGGAAAATGGACGATTCACTCGTAACTCCCCACCGGGCATTTGCATCGCCTTTCTCCGGGAAAAAGAATACGGTAATGATCCTGGCATCCGGGCTGGGACAGCGGGAGCTCATCGAGCTGAAACAGCGTTTCGACTATCGGTATTTTCTGCTTCCGATTCAGGATATGAAATTTTTCTCTCCATTTGACAAGAAGCACAAGGATACAGCTGGCGGCTCTCTCTATGCCGCCGCAATGAATGCCGAAGAATATGAAAAGGAACTCGGCAAGATCCTTTCGGAAGAACTGCCGCAGTGCGATGGAATCGTTCTGGGAAAACTCCCGTATTCCGCGGTTCCGGAGAAAGTCCGGAATGCGTTTCTGGAGCAGGTGAGGAAGGGCGCTGTATTGATCCTGATTGCCGACAAGACGAAACCGCAGAATGTTGCGGGAATGAATTTTTCTCCCGTGAAGATCGATTTTCCGACGGATTCAATTCCGATCCTGAAAGGGGTCAAGGTCGAAGCGGCCGACTGCGGCAAAGGCAAGGTGGTGATTCTCCGTTATCCGGGATTCACGGGAATGCAATCCGAACACAATCTGGTGGAAAGTCTGACGCCCTTCGAGTCGGACGATCCGTTGTATTATGATTACTGTCTGGCGTTTCTCGGGAAAGTTTTCTGGCACTTCATGCAGCCCGGACGGTCCGCCATTCAAACCGTCGAAGGAACCGGGAAGGTTGTGCTGAAAGATGTGCCTCCGGCGGGAAGCCGCATTCAATACGCGGTTGCGGACAAATTCGGAGAGATACTTTTCAATAAGGAAGTTCCCGCGGCAAAGACGGTTCGGCTGAACTTGCCGTCGCTTCCGAACAGTGCGCGGATGCTGGATGTGAAGCTGGTCGATAAAGATGGCGCCGTTCTGGATTTCCAGAGCGAGGCGATCGAGGCCAAATCTTCCGGAACCGTGAAGATTTCTCTTCCGAAGGACGGATATTTGCCCGACGAACCGGTTTCCGGCAAACTTTCCGTTGCGGGGGATGGCATGGATGCCGAAGTCACGCTGACGGATGATTTCGGGCGTCTCCTCTACAAGAAGCAGTTCCGCAACATTGCGGCGGAATGCCCATTCACGATTCAGGTCCCGTATTGCAGGAGCAACTACGCCGTTCTCGATGTCAAGTTGATGCGGAATGGAAAACTGCTCGATGAAGCACGGGAACCCATCTATTACAACAAAACAAAGGAGATTCCCGACTTCGCTTTCGGAATGTGGAGTTCGGCGGTTTCCAACAGCCGGGTTGTTTCCCTCTGGCTCAGGGAGATGGCAAAATGCGGCGTAGACAACGTCATGGACGCGGCGGTTATGTTCTCACCCCGTCCGCAGAGATTTTTTGCCCCCCGCAATCTTAAACGTGCGGGTTTGGACTATGCTATTTATATCTCACGTATCGTGGGAAACCATTACCTTGCACAGACAGAAAAGTGTCCCTACAATCTCTGGGAGAAATACCAAAAGGAATCCAATTTTTATGGCAGGGATGGAAAGCCGCTCCAGAAGCCTGACGATGTCATGGAACAGGTGGAAGGTGCGAAAAACATCGGGGTCCTGTTCTACAACATGGGAGATGAAAACGCCTGCGGGATGAATCAGAAAACGGAAAACTGTTTCTGCAAGGATTGCCAGCGGCGTTTCCGCGAATACCTGAAGCGCGAATACAAAACCATCGATGCGCTGAACCGGGAATACGGCACGAAATACAAGGGATTTGAAGAAGTCACCGCGCTGCCCTTTGTCCAGGCGGTCGAAAAGAATCTCTGTCCGATGTGGCAGGACTTCCGGCTCTTCATGGAAGAACAGTTCATCGACTGGCACCGTTTTGAGAAGGCCAAAATCCGTTCGATCGATCCTTCCGCCCGCTGCGGAATCGAGGGAATGGTGTATCCGGCGGACCCCTTCACCGGGTTCAATCTCTACAAGATGCTGCCGTATTTCGAGTTCTGCGCTCCCTATTTCGATCCGCGCGACGTCCATGCCGTTACGAAATACATGCCGAAAGAAAACAGCCTCAAAAGCGCGTGGTTCGGAACCTATGAAGGCGAGATGACCGACCAGTTCGTGCAGCAGCCTGCGTGGCGTTATCTTTTCGGTGGACTCGGCGGTGCGTTCTACTGGCATTCCGGGGATACGAAAACCTCCGGGGCGTTTTCCACCGCCTGTATCGCGGGGCCGGATCTCCGGATGCTCACCCAGTTCACGAAAGCCGCCGACGAGATCAACCGGATCAAAGAAAGCGGTGTCGGCAAATTGCTGATGAACTCTGAACTGCGCAAGGACGGAATTCTGGTGCATTATTCGAACAACTCGCTTCACAGCGCCACCATCAATCCGGATAAGTCCAGCTGGCTCATCACACACAAGGAATTCGGTTCGCTTCTGGAAAGTCTCGGCCTCGGATATGAATTTATTTCCCCGCCTGAACTTGAAAAGGGGATTCCCGAAGGAACAAAAATCCTGATTCTGCCCTACTCGCAGTCCATGAGCGAAAAAGAGGCGCAGGCGGTCCGCTCCTTTGTGAACCGGGGCGGGATGGTCGTCGCCGATTACAACCCGGCGGTCATGAGTGAGCACGGGCGTTTCCTTGATAAAAGTCAACTGGCCGACGTTTTCGGAGAGTTCAAGAAATTGAACATCCATCCGTACGGAAAAGGACTGGCCGTGTATCTGGACGATTATCTGTCCGGTGTGGATTCCAGAATCCAGAAAAATGAGGCGTCCGGCATTCAGAATGGAATGCTCCGGATTTTCGGAAAAGCCGGTGTTCGGCCCTTTGCTTCCGTGAAAGATGGCCAGGAAAAAATACAGCCCGTGACGGTGTTTGAGCACGGGAAGACCCGGTATCTCTGCCTCCTTGCCCAGCGTTCACAAGCGGGCGAGAAGCGCAAAACCGCTGCGGGAGCGGAAGCGGGAGCCAGCGGACTGGCTTCTGTCGGAGGTTCTTTCCAGCGGACCGTCACCCTCGGAAAACCGATGCACGTCTACGATATTCTGAACGGAAATAAATATCTTGGAAAAGTGAAAGAGTTTACCGTTGAATTGACTCCTGCCGTGGGACGCGTCTTCGCTTGTTCCGAAGTTCCGTTCCGGGCTCCGTCCGTGCGCATTGCGGATCAATCGATCTCCCGCGGGGAAGCGGTCCGGATTATCCCGGAAAATATCGACAATGTCGCAATCGTAACGGTATCCGGCCCGGATGGGAAAAAACTGTATGAACAGCGGGCTGCCGCGGGTGCGGAAGTCCGTTTTGTGCCCGCCCTGAATGATCCGGCGGGAACATACAAGGCAACTGTCAGGGATGTGGTAAGCGGGCTTTCCGCCTCGGGTGACATAACGGTGAAATAAACCTCAATCCAGGGAGATGAAAATGAAAAACATGATTTTGAGCGGAATTTGCATGGTTGCGGGATTGCTCTTGACAGGAGGTGAAAATCTGGTCAAGAACGGCGGTTTCGAGGATGTCGTCAAAAAGGCGAAATCCACCGACAAATATCTGATGAACCAGATCAAGAACGGATGGGATTTCGGGCCCGGACCTCTTGCCGTCCTTCCGGCGGACTGGCTTCCGAATGGAGGCAAATGCAAGCTGGAAATCATCACGGTGGGAGAAAAAGGCGAGAACAAGGAAAACGTTCATGGGGGAAAGAGTGCGGCGCATTTTTCAGGAGAGGGCGCCCATATCGCCACCAGTGCCAGTGTCAGGCCCGGAAAATATGAACTTTCGTTCTGGTATAAGGGACATGGCATGATCCAGTTCTGTTTCTATTGCTATGGACTGAATCCGACCACCGGCCGGCCGGGAAGATTTATAAAAACGATCGCTGTTGTCAATCTCCGGGCGGATACGCAGGAGTGGACGAATTTCAAGAAGGTTATCGAAGCAGGCGGAGACAGTAAGGAGATCGTCCAGTGTTCTCTTGCGCTGGCTGTCTCCAAATGCGATCTGTATATCGATGATGTGTCTTTGAAGACGGTGGAAGAAGAGAAGTAAGGGTGATTTCGCATTATGAAGAATTGCTGGTTTCGCCATACACCGCTGGGAATTTTCGTGCATTGGGGCGTTTATTCCGCAATTGGACGCGGAGAGTGGGTTTTGAGTCAGGAAAGGATGTCCCTGGAGGAATACGATTCGCACATCCCTGAGTTTACGGCGGAAAAGTATGATCCTGAAGAATGGGCGGTCGAGGCGAAAAACGCCGGAGCCGAATACATGGTGCTGACTACCAAGCACCATGACGGATTCTGTCTTTTCCGGACGGAAACTACCCACCGGAATGCCTTCGAACAGGGACCGAAACGGGATCTCGTCCGTCTGTTTGCCGAGGCCTGCCGCAAACACGGTCTCAAGGTTGGTTTCTACTTCTCGCCGCCCGACTGGACTCAGCCCGCATATAACGATGGGCCGGAAAAAGACTCTGCCGCATGGAGAAAATATGTTGACGGGCTTCATACCCAGGTTCGGGAATTGATGTCGAATTACGGCAAGGTCGATATTTTGTGGTATGACCGCTCCTGCAATCTCTCCGGGAAGGATACTCTGACCTCAGAAAACATGCGAAGCGCGGAACTCAATGCCATGATTCGTTCGCTCCAACCGGAAATCCTTATCAACGACCGTTCCGGCCTGCCGGAGAATTTTTATACGGCTGAACAAAATATGAGGGCTCCGGATGATTCTGAACGGATGTGGGAAGGCTGTATCACCATGAATCGGCACTGGGGGTGTTTTCCGGCCGATCCTTACTACAAATCCCCTTTTGAAATTCTCATGACGATGAGCGGAGTTGCCAGTGCTGGCGGACATCTTCTGCTGAATGTCGGGCCTGATGCGGAGGGATGTCTGAATCATCAGGAAGTTCATATTCTGAGGACAATCGGAGAGTGGATGAAAGCCAACTCGGAATCTCTCCGCGGAACAAAACGGATTGTTTTTTCCGGAGGAACTTACGGATGTGCTTCCCAGAAGGAAGACTGCGTTTATCTGTATATTCATTGGCCTCATTCCGGAGGCAGGATTGTGATCCCCGAATGCAAAGAGAACTTTGCGGAAGCCCGGCTACTGCGGGGAAATGTTCCTCTACAAATGAACTTTGATGGAAACCGTCTGATTCTTTCCGGTCTGCCCATGCCTTCCAACGGTGATTTGCCGGTCGTAAAACTCTTGAGGAAACATCATGCGTGAAAAGAAACAGATTGCGGGGTTCATTCTGTCGCCGGAATGGTTCAGCGCTCCGGAAAAAGCGGAACACTACATCCGGGAAATGGCGGAACACGGATATGAGATGGTCGATATTTTTGTGCGT
The DNA here is from genome assembly GCA_964462755.1 of uncultured Victivallales bacterium. Lineage (GTDB taxonomy): Bacteria > Verrucomicrobiota > Lentisphaeria > Victivallales > UBA1829 > SIG94. The sequence continues at coordinate 9,501 of CAYWZD010000060.1, forward strand.
GACACCAGTCACAATCTCTACAACGGCGGATCGTTTGTGCATGACGCCATCCGTTCGATCGCGGCCCGAATTCACGAGTACGGCATGCGGTGCATTCTGGACACCGACGTCTATTTCTGGGGACATTCCCTTTGTGCGCGCCATCCGGAAGCATCCCAGGTGATTTACAAAGCGGAAGAAGTCTCGATCAGGAATGGTAAATTCGATTTTCAGACCGTGCTTCCGTCCGTACGCCGACAAGTCGTCTTTGATTCTGTGTCGGCGGTTTTTCTATCCGAAAACGGATCGTTCCGTCGGGCTTCCGCCGGGGAATTCACATTTGAGTGGCAGAACATGATGAATGGCTATCAGATCAAAGGAAAATTCCACGAGCCTTTTACCGGAAAAGGGGTTTTTTATGTCGGGAGCCGCTGTCATCAGTTTCCGGATCTTGCGCACGAAGTCTATTTGAACGCGCAGGAACGGATTCTCGATGAATATTCCGACATTCCGTTCGATGGATTCGGCTGGGACGAGCCCGGCAAGGGCAACAGCAACATGCTTTATTACAAGGCAGGAGAGGGATTCCTGAGGTTCTTCCGCGACCGCACCGGATACGATCTGGCAGACAATCTTATTTTCCTCGACTACTGCGACGATACATCGGAAGCGGTTCGGGTCCGGGTGGATTACTACAGCGCGTTGAACGAGATGAATTTCGAGGCGCAGAAGCGTCACAACGACTATGCGGAAAAGCTCTATGGACGCAAGTTGTTCTTCGGCACGCACCAGACATGGTCCGGGCTTCCGGCCGACCTCGCCGGAGGCGTTGTCGATTATTTCCGTCTCGGGAAACTTCTTTCCGCCTCATGGACCGACGGTTCGTGGGATGTGGATTTGCGCTACTACACTTTCCACATGATGCTTGCGGACGGTCTCCGGAACGAGCTTGGTTTCCGTGACGCCTACTACAACGACTGGGGACTGACTTTGCCGGTAATCGAGGACATGCACTTTGCCAACCGGTTTAAAATGCTGTTCCATGTCAACTGGTTCAATATTTTTTTCTCCGATTTCTCGGAGGGAATCGTCAATCTCCGCGTGGAACCGGCTCGAAGCGAAGCCATTCGGGATGTGGCGCAGCTGGATGCTTTTGACCGGTTTACGGACGGTCTGACGGGCTGTTCCGAAACGGCGATTCTCTACACATGGAAAGGCATGGCCGCCGCGCCGAAATGGGTGACTCGTCTTCAATACGCTTCCATCGGCAATACGGCATTATGTCTGGCCGATTCCGGAATGTTCTCCATTGTCATCAGTCCGGAAGCCATTCGGTCGGCGACGGTTTCCGGCGGGAAACTGATTTGCGGGAAACAAAGTTTCAAGGCTTTGATTGTTCCCCATGCGTATGTTCTGGAGGAAGACGTTTACCGGAAACTTCTGGAAATCGCACATCAGGGGATTGCTGTGGTGTTTTACGGAGTTCCGCCGATGTTTACCGATTCCGGCAAATGCATCGGACCGGATTTCGCCCGCACGGCCGGATTCCTGGCATTCACCATGAAGGAATATGAGCAGGCATTCTCCGAACAGGCCTCCCTGCCGGGTGTCAACGAATGGGAAAAGGAAACATTTGATTTCATGATGCCGGTTGAGGTTACGGATGGAATTGCCGAACGGAATGCGGAAGACGTTGTGACCTCCGTTCAGGGTGTCGGCGGATGCCTGATCTATATGACGGGCGCCGATCCGAGGGAGGATCTGATTTCCCTGCTTGCGGATCGGATCGGTTCTTCCGGAGAATACTTTGCGGACCACGCCTACTACCGCTGGTTCCGATCGGAAGACGGGCGCACAAGGGTTCTTCTGCTTTGTGCGCACGGGAGAGTGCCGGACATGGCCTTGCCTTCTTCCCGGATGCTCGGTGGACTCGGCAGACTGACTCGTCGTAAAAAGGGATTCCTGCGCGGATTTTTCCGGTTCCCGGAAGGGGAGCTGAAGGTGTCCGGAGGAACCTGGTGCGCCGTCCGCTGGCTGGACGGAAAACTGGATTCTTCCATCGGCGACTGTGCGGAGGTCGTCTGGGAATCCAAGCAGGAATGCCGGTAGAAAATATGCCGTCATGAACTTCCCCTGTTCATTGATGGAAAAGACGCGGAATTTGTCTGGAAGATAATACAATGCATGAACTGCAACAGAAATATCAAGCGGAAATACAGGAACTCGCGGAGGTCTCCGCGAAACTGGGACGCCTCGGCTACGTGGCGTCCCACGGCGGCAATCTTTCAATGAAGCTGGATGACGGCGCAATTCTGATTACGCCGACCAAGGTTCCCAAGGAAGAAATGGTTTTTGACGACATTGTGGCGGTCGATGCCGAAGGGAATGTCCTTTTTGCGACGGATAACCGGAGACCGACCGGCGAAACGCCGATGCATACGCATATTTACCGTCTGCGTCCCGACCTCAAAAGCCTGATCCATGCCCATCCGCCGATCCTTACCGGATTCTCCCTGACGGACAGCCGGATTCTGGAACGTCCGATTCTCCCGGAACCGGTCCTTGAACTGGGGCCGATCCTTTCCATTCCCTATGCGGAGGTGGTGTCCATGGACCTTGCAAGGGAATTCGAGTCGGTCGTACCTTTTTCCAACGCGTGGCTGATGAAGAATCATGGAATCACCATCGGTTCCGCCGACACGCCTTGCCGCACGCTCGGATTGCTCCAGATGGCGGAGGCCATGGCGGACTCCATCCGTACCGCCATGATCGTCACGGGCAAGGTCAATGAAATTTCCCGCGCGGAAGTGGTGAAGCTCGAACGCGTGCTGCGGAAACGCGGACTTCCGTTTCCCGGCGATCCTGAAGTCGTCAAATCCCTGATTCCGTCATTTTTCGGTGAATAGATGAAATATCCGAAAATTTATCTTTCAGTGGACAACTGTTTTGCCTCGAAACGCTGGACACGTCCGGAGGATTGGATGCGGGTGATCGCCGAAGCTGGAATCCACTATGTCGAGGCGAGCGCGGACAATGAATGCGATCCGCTGTATATGGATGATTCGTATTTGAGTTCATGGACGGAGGACATCCGGAAGCATGCTCCCCGATACGGGATCAAAATTGCCAATCTCTATTCCGGACATGGAACTTATTCCACTCTCGGTCTGGCGCACACCGACCGCCGCAACGCGGATAAAATGCTCTTCGGCTGGCTTTGCCGGATGCTCAATACCGCATGGGAATTGGATTGCGGACTCGGCTTTTTCTGTCATGACTTCGATCAGACGACGCTTCAGAATCCGGAACTATACCGGCATGCTCTTGAGGAACTGACGGAACGCCTGGCGGTTCTTGCCGCGCGGGCGTCGAAGTTGAATATTCCGAAGATCGGGGTCGAACAGATGTATACTCCGCATCAGGTTCCATGGACGATTGACGGTGCAAAGAAACTCCTCCAAGACGTGAAGCGTCGATCCGACAGCAATTTCTACCTGACCATTGATACCGGACACCAGAGCGGACAGCGTAATTTTTTGCGTCCTGACGGAGAAATGTTGAAGCGGGCCGTTGACGAGTTCAGAAAAACCGGTAGGTTCGATGGCATTTGGCTAGGTCCGGAAAGAATTTACAGCATGATCCGCGACGGAGTGTCTTTGGATGAATTGGAAAAAACGCTCGACGCCTATCCCTATCTGTTTGCGGAGAAGCGCGACAGCGATGTCTATGAATGGTTGCCGGAACTTGCCCCGTATTCGCCCGTAATCCACCTACAGCAGACGGATGGAAAGAAGTCCGCGCATCTGCCGTTCAACGATGCCTGCAATGCCTCCGGAATCATTACCGGGGAAAAAATATTGAATGTCATTGCGGAAGCCTACGAGAAGAGCCCTGAAACGGGGATGCCAGACCGCTGTGAAGCCATTTATCTTACGCTGGAAATCTTCGGCGGCACCGCGGAACTGCCGGTGGATATTGAATACAAAGTCAAAGACTCCGCCGCCTACTGGCGGAAGTTCATTCCGGAAGACGGTCTGACGCTGGATAAGTTATGAGACGTCCTTCTTCGTTGCCCGATCCGAACGGATGCAATCCGTAATCTCCGCTTCCGCGAGGTCAGGTGCTTCTGCCACTCCTCTTTTTGTTATTGCCGCGGGATTTTGCCGAAAGGGAAAACAGATTTCGGCTGCCACGTGATTCACCTCTCCACCTGATTTTGGAGCCGTTCGAGTGTCTTTGTCAGCGGCGCGCTATTGCGTCAGCCGAAGCTTTCAAAGACGGCAAACTCGTTTGCCGGGGTGCAGGGAATTTTTCCCTGCCGCGGAGTTGGAGGGCGCGAAGC
>CAYWZD010000061.1:0-13816 GCA_964462755.1 uncultured Victivallales bacterium
AAATTGACTCGTTGACTTCATACCATTTCCGCTCGGTCGGAGTGCGATGGCTTTTCAAATACCAAGGCTTCCCGGACGACTGGGAGGAGCACGCGAATTCGGCTGGGGTTCCACCTCAGCCGAATTATAAAATGAATTCTCACAAAGGAAAAGTTGCAAAAGAATACAGGCTTCTTTATATAATTTTATAGGACAAATCAAACTCAAAAACGTTAAAAATCCGAAAATTTGTTGAAGAGAGGCTTGACATTTGTTATGAAACCGTTATATTGATTAATGAAACCGTTTCATTGGAGCATAAAATGAGAGTTGACATCAATCTGATCGCGGAAAAATGCAAGGTCTCCAAGGCCACAGTGTCCAGAGTCTTTACCCACAAGGCAGGGGTAAGAGAGACTGTCAAAGAGCGTATTCTCAAGGCTGCACGGGAACTGAATTATACCCCGAAGCAAATGGCCGCACAAGAAAATATCGCCATTATCACCGGTCCCAGACGGACAACGGAACTCAGCCAATTCTATCCTCTGCTCACTGCGGATTTGATCACCGCCGTTACCGGGAAAGGCTATTCGGTCAAGATCATATCTCTCGACGAAGCTGACACCTTGTTGGGCTCCTACACCAAAACGGCAGTATTGATGACCACCGGCGATGCTCTGGCGAACTATGAAGCCCGACTCGAAAACATGTGCATTCCATTGATCGCCGTAAACCGTATACTTCCGTATGCACATTCGGTTTGCATCGATCATTACGATGAAATCAAACAGGCGGTAGACTACCTAGAGACACGTGGTCACCGGAAAATTGCGCTGGCATTGGACAATGATCACGACTGGGCCGGCAAAGAAAGAATCCGCGGGTACCGGGAGGCGATGCAGGAACACAAACTGGAATCGCAACCGGAGTTTTCCTATCTTGCATATAACTGCTCCATGGTTGAAGTCATGGCGAACATTCGCAAGTCCGGAGCATCGGCAGCCATTGTCTGCGGCGAAGGCATTGCAATGCAAACCGTTTATGCCGCCAACTTGCTTGACATCGCCATTCCGGACGAACTTTCACTCATCACTTTTGAATTGAAAAATTTCTCACAGTGGTTTACGCCGCCTCATACCGCCATTGATCAACGCATCGATTTGCTGGCCGGCGAAATCATGAATCTGATTGAAACCCTGATCCAGTCCCATCCCGACGAACGACTCATAAAAATGCTCAAAAGCAAACTGATCGTCAGGCAGACGGTTCAGGACATTAATGCGAAAAATCCTCTTTTGAACCCAAGCAATTCCGCAAAGATTTAACTTCAAAAAATGAAAAGGAGGTTACGCGAAAATGAAATTATACGAATCGCAAAACAGGCGGCCCGGAAAAATTACGGATTTTTCAGGGGGAAGCGGCCTTTTGAGCATGAATTCTAACACAATCGCAAGGAGTAAAAACATGAACCGCGAACCTCTGCAGCACTATCCAATTTTCAAGTCGGCACTTCATTATTTCACACTGATCGAGCTCTTGTGTGTAATTGCGATCATTGCAATTCTGACCGCCATGTTGCTGCCAGCCTTGAACCGCGCAAAGGAAACCGGGCGCAGCATCAAATGCATCAGCAATCTCAAACAAATCGGTCTGGGCGCTTTCATGTATGGAGACGACTACAAATATTATCTCTGCGGCATTTATGCCGTCGACGCCACCTATGCGCGGCAGACCTGGCTGTACATGATTTCAAAACGCGGGTTGGGTTATGTGAATGACGAATCGTTATATTGTCCAAGCGAACCCACTTCCATAAAAAACCTGAAGTCGACCGGTTGGAAATCCTTTTATGTCAACAGCGCCAGTTATGCTCTCCGCTACAAATGTTTCGGGGCGGAGATAAACTTTGCCGCCGGTAAGTTCCGTCCCATCGCATTAACCGAGTTCCGCGGGCTGAATCCCTCCTCATCCATCTATATCGGCGACAGCAAAGACACCACTGGTTCCGTCACCAGTTTCTATTCAGACAACCGGGTCTGGCCGCAAGCATCGGAAACCTTTTTTTATCCGAATCATCCGTTATCGATCAACTTTCTCTACGCAGACGGACATGTGGCCAGTCGGCGGCAAAGCGAGGCACGGACGCTTGCCGAAATGCGGCCTTCGATGAATGTCACAACGAATCAACTGGAAAATGTCGTTTATTAAGCGAAAGGCTCCATAACCACAATGAAATCTTTTGGAAATCATCTGTTGGCGGTACTGCTTGCGGCAGCCGCAACGGGTTCAGCCGGAAATCTGCTGGTCAACGGCAACCTGGAGGCGGAACAGGGAACTTTTCCCGATCTCTGGATTTGCTCCCCTTCCGAAAACATTCTCTATAGTCGCAGCGGAGCGCCGAACCACGGCGGAGTATTGACATTCCAAGGCTCCGGCGGCTGCCGGCAGTATAACTACAAACTGGTCGAAGGCGAAAAATATAAAATCAGCGGGTGGTTTAAAACCGCTGGTTTTAAAGCGACGGCGGCCGGATTCGTTATTCACAACGCAGGCTGGACGAAGGCGGAAGGAATCGCAAATTTTCCGGAAAACTCCGATTGGACGTATCGGGAAAAAACGGTGACAGCCATCCCTTCAACCAACGGATACTACGGAGTGGCATTGTATGCGAACGGGGCGAAAGGAAAATTGCAGGCAGCCGGGCTTAGTCTGGAACCTCTCACGGAAAAAGGAAGCAGAGAATCACGCAACCCGTTCGTCAGCTCGTTCAAGACCTTGGTGCCGCTCGATCCGCTCCTGAGCCGGATTCCTGCGGAAAAACCGGTGCTGCGGCTGGGGTGGTTTTACGGTCCGCCGGTCGATGTGGCTGACTTTGAATGCATCATAGCAATTGACGGCAAGCCTGCGGGAAAATTTCCGCCGGACCGTGGCGGAATCATCACGGTGAAACTCCCTGCGCAGACGCTCGGAGACCATCGGCTTCAGGCAAAGCTGGCCGAAACAAATTCCGGCAAAGTATTTTATGAAACGGAATATCCGATTGCAATCCTTGCCACGCCCAAAATGGATTTATCACATGTTAAAGTGCTGAACAATCTGGTGAGCGAACTATTCTCGGAACCGGTAAAAATATCAAATTCGGAATCGAGGCGTTTCACTTTCACAAATCCGCGTGACGGCTGGGTTTTCATTGCGCTGTCCGGTCCCGATGCGGCAAAAGCGACAGTCTCCCTGGACAAGCCGGTCATCCTCCCCGGCGCGGATCGTCCCGAAACGATGCGCTGCCTTTCCGCCGGAACGCATGAAATAAGCATTTCCGCCGACACTTTCAACGGAATGCTGACGGTGCGGGCGATTCCTGAAATCCTGAATTATCCGCCTTGCGCGGATTCCGCCGTTGCCGGCAACGGTAAATATGATTGGCCTTTCATGAAAAAATACATCAACAATGCCTGCAACACCTTTGTCGGCGGAAAATTGCCGTCTGAAGCCAGAACGCTGGGATTCCGCTGGTTGACGAATATGAATTTGAGCAGCCGCGATCTTTCCAAAACGGTACAGCGGATTGCCGCCGATCCTGGAATGAAGGACCCGCAATACGATGGCGTATGTGTTGACGAATTCATGTTTTTCGGCGATGCCGAAGGACTCGGAAGTTATGCCCGCAGTCTCCGGCAGACGGTCAATCCCGAGAACAAACTGATCTATACATGGATCGTCGGAAAACCGTCGCTTCCGGGAATTCATCACGATTTCATGTCGGCGGCAGTCAATGCCAGCCACGGCAACGGTCGTCTGCTGATTGAGTTGTACTGCCAGCCACAGACGACAGAAGCGGCCTGTTCGGCTTATCTGGACGGAAAATTGACCGATACGGCCCGCAAATTCAAAGCCTTCATGCCGCAGGTCCTGGGAAATACCGAAATGATTTTTGGAAATTTCACTCAGATGCCCTTGATTTCACTGGACCACAATCCTGAAATCGATTACAAGTATTTTCTGGATATGCAGCTCAACCTTATTGCCAATCACCCGGAATTCCGGGGACTTGCCGGTGTCGGCTATTGGGGCAGCTATTATGCGGATGAAGAGATGTTGCGCTGGTCGTTCCGCTTGATGCGGCACTATGCGGTGGAAGGGAAAAAAGAGATGCTGTCAGCCGAATACGGCTACAAATTCTGTCCCGGTCTGCTGCGGAACGGTGACTTCGCCCGCGGCTTCGAGTCCTGGCAGCTCACTCCGGGGCAAGAGGGCTCAATCACTGCGGGTTCCATTGCGCAATACGGCTCATCGGTTCAAAAGCGTTGGGCGGCGGTTTCCGGCGCCGGCGATACTTTCTGCCTGATGAAGCGCAATGCGAACAGTGAAAATAAAATCACGCAGTCCATCGAAGGCCTGGTTCCGGGAAAACTTTACTCACTGCAATTCATTACGGCCGATTATCGGGATGTCATCGCCCATAAAGTCAATCCGCGGCGTTTGGGGGTGGACGCCGTGCTCACCAGTGCGGAAGTCGTCAAGGACAAGAGTTTCGTCCATGTGGATGTCAACGGATTCGGGAACGACAAGAAATACGGACGGACCAATCTGCACCGGATCGTTTTCCGGGCGACTGCTTCCTGTTCGACCGTAACTTTTTCCGATGCGGCCGCTTTACCCGGAGAAGAACTGATCCTGAATTTCGTTCAGGTAAGACCGTATTTCAATGAATGATTGAAATTTTCAAGTCGGCCGCGGCATGAAAACCGCGCGGAATGACCGCTGAAACCAGAATGTGACGACATACTGGAAAGCGGCAACTGATTTTTCAAACAACGGTGGAGAAACGCACGAAATGCAACTTCAAGAAAATATGATCGAACATTGCAATAATAAAGAAACGGTCACAGGGAAGGAAATCCTTGTGCGCTATGCAAATAACCCGATCTTATCGGCAAAGGACATTCCTTATCCGGCGGTACAGATTTTTAATGCCGGAGTAACGAAATTCCAAGGCAAATACGTGATGGTTTTCCGCAACGACTACGGACGTACGCGGGAAGATTTCCAGCGCAATGAGGCCGCCGGCATCAAGGCGTTTCCGCCGGTCAAAATCAACATCGGGATGGCCGTCAGTAACGATGGAATTCATTGGGAGGTTTCTCCAAAACCCTGTTTTGAATTGCATGACGACGATATTTTGCACGCTTATGATCCGCGCCTGACGGTTATCGATGGGCGTTGTCATATGTGTTTTGCCGTCGATACCCGCCACGGTATCCGGGGCGGCATCGCCGTAACCGATGACTTCGAAAAGTTCGAAATTTTAAGCATGACGACGCCGGACAACCGAAACATGGTTTTATTCCCGGAAAAGATCGCCGGAAAATTCGTTCGTCTGGAACGCCCGTTCCCGGTTTATGGGCGCACAGAGGAAGAAACTTTCGATATCTGGATTTCGAACTCTCCGGATTGTCGCTACTGGGGCGATCACCGGCTGCTGCTGGGGGCGGAAAATGTGCCGTTCTGCAATGGCAAGATCGGTCCGGCGGCTCCGCCGATAAAAACGGACCGCGGATGGTTGACAACGTTTCATGCCGTATGCAAAGTGTCTCATAAAATTTCCGCTTGGCATCGCGGCTGGAATAAAGTGTATTACGCCGGTCTGATGCTGCTTGATCTTTATGATCCCGTCAAGGTGATTGGATTCTGTAAACAGCCGTTGCTGACGCCTCGGGAACCTTATGAGCTGGATGGTTTCCGCGGAGAAGTCATTTTCCCGGGCGGCATGATTCTGGAAGATTCCGGCGAAGTCAAAATCTATTACGGCGCCGCCGATACTGTCGAATGCCTGGCCACGGCCTCGGTCGATGAACTTCTGAAAGCATGCTTGAATTCGGATTCAGATATCAGTCGTCAATAGCGAGGGCAATTTGAATTTCCTGGATTCTGATGGATGCAGCGTCAATGAAAACCTTCTGGTTTGTTCAAGATATGACTTGCCTTTACCGCAAGGAGCATTCCCATCTTTTTTTCTTCCTGCTTCTGTTGTTTCCTGAAACAATGTTCCCTGTAGAGACTGTAAAGAACCGGAGTGATGAAGAGGGTGACCAATTCAAAGGTTACGCCGCTGAAAATGGGGAGAGCCATGGGAATCATGATGTCAGCGCCTTTTCCGCTGGAAGTCAGGACAGGAAGGAGTGCAAGGACCGTTGTCGCCGTTGTCATGAGGCAAGGACGGATTCGTTTCAGACCTCCTTCCACAACCATTTCGCGGATTTCCCTAATGCTTTCCGCTTTTTTCTCTTCGAATATCTGTTCAAGATAAGTGATGATGATGACGGCGTCATCGGTTGCAAGGCCGAAAAGTGCGAGGAACCCCACCCATACGGCGACGCTGAGATTATATTCCCTGAAATGGAAAATTTCGCGGAGGTTATGGCCGAAAACCGAAAAGTCCAGGAACCAGCCTTGCGCCGCGAGCCACATCCCGATGAATCCGCCAGCCCATACCACCGCTATCTGGATGAAGACCAGCAGGGTAACCGTCGTATTGCGGAACTGGAAATACAGGACCAGAAAAACCAGCAGGAGGCTGAGGGGCAGGATGATGACGAACCGTTCCTGAAAACTCACCTGATTCTCATAGGTTCCGGAGAACTTCATGTGGGCGCCGGCAGGGATCCGGAGTTCACCGCTTTTCTGCTTCGCCTCCAGATGATTTGCGGCGGCCTCGACCACATCCACCTCGGCGAATTCGGGGAGTTTATCGAACAGGACGTAAGAAACCAGAAAAGTATCCTCGCTTTTGATTTCCTGAGGTCCGGCGACATATTCGATGTCGGCCAGTTGGGAAAGCGGAATCTGGACGCCGTCCGGAGTCGGTATGAGAATCTTCATGAGTTCATCGGGTGAGTCCCGCAGTTCGCGGGCATAACGGATTCTCACCGGATAGCGTTCCCGTCCTTCGACGGTGGTGGTGGCCCGTATGCCGCCGATGGCGATTTCGATCATGTTCTGAACGTCGGCGATATTCAATTTATAACGGGCTGTTTTCTTCCGGTCGATGGTGATTTCCAGGTACGGTTTTCCGATGACGCGGTCCGGCTGGACCGTATCGGAACTGACGCCGGGAACCTCCTTGAGGGCTTCAGCGACCTTTTTTCCGAGAGACTCGATTTCCTTCAGGGATTTTCCATAGATTTTCACTCCCATGGGAGCTCTCATGCCGGATTGAAGCATGACGATCCGGGCGGCAATCGGCTGGAGTTTCGGGGCGGAAGTGCTTCCCGGCACGCTGGCCGCCCTGGTGATTTCGTTCCAGATGTCGTCGGTGGTCTTGATGTGGTCGCGCCAGAGACGCTTCCGCTTTCCGTCCTTGGGATCCGGAACATCGTATTCCGGCTTATAGACGATGAAAGTTTCGATCATGGAAGTCGGCGCCGGATCGAGGGCTGTTTCGGCGCGGCCGACTTTTCCGATGACCGATTCGATTTCGGGGATTGCGCGGATCGCCTCATTCTGCTTCCTGACGATGTCCAGTGTTTCGGAAATTCCCGCGTGAGGCATGGTTGTGGGCATGAAGAGGAACGAGCCTTCGTCGAGGGGCGGCATGAATTCGCGTCCCATTCCCGGGAAGGTATGGCGGAGTGCCGACCAGACCGCTGTCTGCCGGAGGGAGGCTTCCGGGATTCCGATTCTGGAGAAGGAAGCGGGAATCCAGGCAAAGCAGGTGTCGAAACCGAGCCAGATCGTGGCGCCCAGAAGGCTCATCAGCAGGGGAACCGTCAGGAAGCGGAACTTATATTTCAGGAAGCAATGCAGCAGTCCCGGATACCAGCGGATGAAGAACATGCGGATCAGGGTCCATGTAACACAGACGCCATAGACGAAAATGAGATTTTTGGTGAGACTGGTGCCGAGTCCGAGCGGCATCCAGTGCATCGTCAGGAGCGCGAGGACGAAAAGCCCCGCGATCCAGCAGATGATGTCGGAGAACCACTGCTTGTTCGTATGGGTGAAAACGAAGGAGAGGAGCATGACGGCTCCGGACAGTACCAGCAGGAATCCCGGAAGGAAGTGCCAGATGAACATGACGGAGACGCCGCCCGCTATGAGAAGGAGATAGGAGGCGATCTTCACCTTCCGCGCGATGTTCCATTCCTTGAAAAGAATGTGTGCAAAAGCCGGAAGGATTGTCAGTGCCACGAAGATGGCCGCAAACAGGGCGAAGGTTTTCGTATATGCCAGCGGGCGGAAAAGTTTTCCCTCGGCGCCCGTCAGGGCAAACACGGGAAGGAAAGAGACAATGGTAGTGGCGACCGCTGTCAGGACGGCGCCCCCGACTTCCGTGGAGGCCCGGTAAATGACATCCGCGGATTTCTCCGAAGGGTTGGCTGTCTTAAAATGACGTACAATGTTTTCCGACAGGATGACCCCCATGTCATCCATGGCGCCGATGGCGATCGCGATGCCGCCCAGACTCATCAGATTGGAGTCTATTTTGAAAAGAGCCATCAGCATGAAGGTGACGAGCACGGCGAGCGGAACCGTCACGCAGATCATCAGGTTGGAGCGGAAATGGGACAGCAGGATAAAGATTACGAAGCAGGTGATGAGAATTTCCTCGACAAGAGAATCCTTGAGGGTGTTGAGAGTCTCCTGAATCAGTCCCGTCCGGTCGTAGAACGGAACGATGCGGACCTGTGACACCTCTCCCCCGGGCAGAATTTTTTCCGGCAGGCCCGCCTGGATTTCCTTCAGTTTTTCCTTGATCCGCTTGATGACAAGCATCGGGTTTTCCCCGTAGCGGACCACCACGACGCCTCCGACCGTTTCGCCGCCTTCCTTTTCGAGGAAGCCTCTCCGGAGCGCGGGGCCCATGCGCACCTTTGCGACGTTCCGGACGTAGATGGGGACATTATCCGTCGTTTTGATGAGAATGTCTTCGATGTCGGACACCGACTTGATGAATCCTTTGCCGCGGATGACGTATTCCACTCCGTTGTGTTCGATCGTTTCCGCTCCGACATCGATATTTCCCTTTTTCACAGCCTCGAACAGATCGTTCAGCATGACTCCGTGCGCCCGCATGGCCGCCGGATCGACATCGATCTGGTATTCCTTGACGTGGCCTCCGATGGCCGCGACTTCACTGACTCCCTCCACCGACTGGAGCGCATAGCGTACATACCAGTCCTGAATGGAACGGAGCTCCTGAAGGTCGAAGCCTTTTCCCTCGAGGGTATACCAGAACACCTGTCCGAGGGCGGTCGCGTCGGGCCCCAGGGCGGGAATGACTCCTTCCGGAAGGCGCTGCTGCGCGATGTTCAGCCGTTCCAGAACGCGCGAACGGGACCAGTAGAAATCGACATCGTCCCTGAAGATGACATATACCGTCGAAAAACCGAACATGGAGTAGCTCCGGACATTCTTCACGCCGGGAATTCCCTGGAGGGCGACGGTCAGAGGATATGTTACCTGATCCTCGACATCCTGCGGGGAACGTCCGGGCCATTCCGTGAATACGATCTGCTGGTTGTCGCCGATGTCGGGAACGGCGTCCACCGGAATCGGCTTTGTGGGAAATCCTTTGATCCCCAGATCGAAGGGCATGTAATAAATGCCTCCCATAACAATGACGACGATCACAAAAAAGACAATCAGCTTGTTGGTGAGAAAAAATTTCAGGTACCGGTCCAGCAGAGTAGGCGATTTCTCGGAATTCATGGCTCTTTATCCTTCGGGTGCTGTTTGAACATGAGGCTTATCTCAGTGCGCATGCGTTTTTTCCGCATGGATGGTTTCCTGCAGTTCGCCGCATTCGGGCATGGCTTGACCGAAATACGGGTTTTCGACTTTTTCGCCCGCCTGAAACCAGAAGGCGCCGCGGTTGTTGAATGCCATCGGACAGGAAAACTTGTAGATCGTGCTTTTCGCATTCGGGCGGTTCCCGGAGAGCTCTTCGCTGAGCCGGATGGAAATCTGACCGAAATTCTCACGGGCCGACTTCAGGTCTTTCGCGCGGGAAAGGGTTGTCAGATAACGCCGGTCCAGGACGGAAGCGCTTTTCAGCGCATCCGCAAGGTTGTCCCGGAACAGCGCTTTTCCGGTTTGAAAGTAGGAATTCAGAAAATCATCCGTCAGGGGAGACGAGGCGGATTTCCGCGTTGTTTCACTCTCTTTCCGATTTTCCGTTCCGTCCGCCTCATGGTTTCCCGGATCCGTATTGATCATGGAACGTTTGCCGAGAATCTGAACGGCGCTGTCGATTTTGAAGTTTCCCCTGACGACCACTTTTTCGCCTTCCTTGAGGCCGCTCTCGATGATGACCCAGTCACCTCCGGAATATCCCAGTGTGACCTCTTTTCCTTCATAGGCGCCCTGTTTGCCGGGGACCGCGACATATACGATCGCCCGTTTGCCGGTCAGCAGCGGCGCCGTGGCGGGAATGGTCAGCGGCGGAAGCGCCTTTGCCGGATTGTCGTCCGCATAACCGAGCGATTCCGCGGACACCAGCGGCATTCCGCAGATGTCGCAGACGCCGGGCTTGTCTTTCAGGATGTCCGGATGCATCGGACTGATCCATTTGCCCGCCATGGACGGCGCGATGATTTTGCCGTTTTCCGCCACTTTGGCGCGGACTACGGCGGTGACGAACATCCCCGGCTTGAGAAGACCGTCGCGGTTTTTCGTGGTCAGCCTCACCTTGACGGTTCTTGTCGTTTCATTCACAAACGGCTGGATGAAAGCCACCTTGCCTTTGAACGTCCTTCCGGGATACGCCTCCGAGGAAAAGTCGACATCCTGTCCGTATTTGAGGAACGGGATGTCTCCCTCGTATGCTTCGATGTTGATCCACACCACATTCAGATCGGCGATCCGGAACAAGTTTTTGCCTGTATCGAAATATTCCCCGGTGTTCACCATTTTCTCCACCACGATTCCTGCGATCGGAGCTGTAATCGTGAGACGGTCCGAGATGCTCTTCCGCCCCATGATTTCCTTCACCTGCTCCTCGCTGAATCCCCAGTAGCGGTATTTTTCCAGAACCGACTTCATCGTCTTTTCTCCGAAATCATTGTTCCCCTTTGACTTTTTCAGAAGATTGAGCGCGGTAATCAGTTCCTGCTGCGCAAGGAGAAGCTCGGGGCTGTATACCTCGGCCATGTGATCCCCTTTCCTGACCGCGATTCCGGTGTAATTGACGAAGAGCCGGTCGATCCGTCCCGGAACCCGCGCGGTGATGAAGGCCATGGTCTCTTCATTATAGTCGACCTTTCCCTGCAAACGGATTTCCCGTTCAAGATATCTTCTGGTGACCGGGGCCGTCTCCACCTCGATCAGTTTTTCGGCCTCCCGGGTGAATCTGACTTCGGCGGGCGACGAGGAATCGGAATGGTCTTTCACCGGAATCAGGGCCATTCCGCAAAGAGGACATCTGCCCGGCTTGTGCTGGCGTATCTGCGGGTGCATGGAGCAAGTCCATATTTCAGCGGCCGCCTCATGGCTGACCTTCTCTTCCGGCTTTTTTTCTTCCGTTTTTCCTTTTCCGGCGAAAATACCAAGGATGAATGCCGCGGAAACCGCAAGCAGTATGAGGATGATTTTGAGTCTTTTCATGATGTCTCCTGAATAAATTAAGAAATAGGATTACAGAAGTTTGGTTTTTTCCGCAGGGAGTTTTTCCGCGGGAATGGGAGCTTCCGCCGGACGATTGCCGATAAGCAGGGAGAGGTCGGCCAGCGCCAGTTCACACAGGGTTCGCGCTTCCGCTTCCGCCAATTTGAAGTTGAGCAGAGTCCTTTCGGCTTCCAGAAGATTGATGAACTCGATTTTTCCGGAGGAATACCCGGCATAAGCCACCTCCAGGGACATTTCCGCCTTTGCGATCAATTTTTCATCGAGCAGCTTCAGATTCCGCATCGATTCGCGATAGGTGAAGGATTTGTCGGCGATTTCCACCGCCAGCCGTATCTGTTCCGTGGAGAGCTTTGCGGAAGCGGCGGATTTCTGCGCCTGCGCCGAAGTGATTTCCGCTGTAATTTTGTCAACCCAGACCGGAAGAGTCATTTCCAGTTTCGGCTTGACCATTATAGGGGTTGTTCTCACATCGCCTTCCACGCCGAAAGTGAAGTCCGGAAACCAGCTCAGACGGGCCAGACTGATGCCGTATTCGGCGGCCCGGAGCTCCGCCGCCATGGATTGAAGCTGAGGATTGTGTTTCATGGCGGTTTCCAGAAGACGGTCCGGATCCGCGTCCAGGCGGGCCGCCTCGTAACGCGCCAGAATCGGCGGATCCGGCTGTCCCGCGGGAATCCCCAGCGCCATTTTCAATTTCGCTGTCAGCGGTTTGCGGGAGTCTTCCAGATTCTCGATCTCCGTCGCCAACCGGGCCTGTTCGATCTGCGCACGGATGACATCCTGAAGCGAGGCTTTGCCGGCACTGTTGAGCAGACGTGCGATTTCCTCCAGTTCATTCATGAGATCCAGCATTTCGCGGTTGATCCGGATCCGTTTCTCAAGGAAATGAAGCTGATAGTATGCGGTCTTCACATCATAAGCCGTCTGCAGAACAGTGTATGCGTAGGTGTAGTATCGCGCCCGGCTTTCGGCGGAAGCGACATCGGCGCGGGCGCTGAGTTTTGTCGGCCACGGAACATCGATCATCAGGCCCGGCATGATGGAATTGATCATGTTGGTGATGTCCATCTGAAATGTAAAACGGGGATCGGAAAGTGAGCGTGCCAGAGTGATTTTTTCTACGGACGCCACATATTCGTAGTAGGCGGCCTCGACCCGCGGTTGATTCAGCATCGCATAGGTCAGGAAAACAGCCAGCGTCGAATCCCGGTCAAGAGACGGAAGTTTGATTTTGCGGCCGTCGGGGCGGTAATCTTTGGACAGCGCTTCAACGCTTTTTCGCTCCTGACGTTCACTTTCCGTCTGGATTCCCTGGCATCCGGACAAATAAACGGAAGCCAGAAACAACACCATGCCTGATGATCGCAGATTTTTCATTTCCAACATAACTATCCTCCGGAAACACATACCCTCAAGGACGGTTTTCCTCTTCTGCTTTTCCCTGCATGGCATTGAAATATCATTGTGGAAACCATTCCAGACGAAATAATTTCAGGGACTCTTTTTCGAACTCTCATTTTTCTGTTCGGCGGCGGGTGCGTTTTGAGACGTCCTTTCCAACACTACTCCCTTTGCTTCCAGCTTTTTTATGTATTTTTCAGGTTCATTCCTGAGTTTTTCGATACAGCCGCTGCAGCATACGTAAATTCTTTTTCCACGATAATCCACAAAAAGGTCCCTGTTGATTTTTCCTCCCATCACAGGGCATTCCGTCTGCGCTGTCTTTCCCGTTGCGGATTCCTGACCGGCAACTTTCTCCGCGGAATGGACTCCCCCCAGAAAAACGATGCCTGCCATAATCGATACCATCCACTTCAAATTGAATGCCGTCATTTTTTCATCCTCAATTCTGATACAGGAATTCTACGGTTTCGAATTAAACATGATAGAATTTGTAGCTTTTGTAAGTTCTCAAATAATGTGTTCATTAATTCTTCCTTATGTTACTGTAAACGATATTCCTTATTTTTCAAGTATACTATTAAGAAAAATGCCCGGAATATCCGATCTTTTGTATTGCGTCAGTTGAGATTTCTCAAAGACGGCAAACTCGTTTGCCGGGGTGCAGGGAATTCTTCCCTGCCGGGGAGTTTGAGGGCGAGGAGCCCTCATGCACTTTGCCTTTGCGGCGGGTCCCCCCGCTGACGGACGAGCTCCGGGAGGAGCGAGAGCCGCCGCTCCCGTAACGCTGCCTTCGGAAAATGCCCGGAGCTCT
>CAYWZD010000062.1:0-13768 GCA_964462755.1 uncultured Victivallales bacterium
AGCGCTTGATGCCATCCGTTTCCTGACCGCCTCCGGAATGAAACTCCGGGTGATCGGGGGAGGAATGAATTTTGCCGGAACGGACTCCCTGTTGGAGGAGACCGTGTTTCTGAAACCCGCTCCCGGAGCGGGTTTTTCCGTTTTACGGCTTCTGGAAGACGGCCGGATCGAAGCCGGTGCGGCCTGTTCCCTGCGGGAAGTGATTCTTTTTGCGCTGGAGCATTCGCTGGGAGGGGCGTCCGGCTTGAGCGGGATTCCCGGAACTCTCGGTGGCGCGCTGGCGATGAACGCCGGGGCGATGGGCGTTTCCATTTCGGATTTTGTGGAATCGGTGACGGTCATTCCGCTGGATTCCCCGGAGGAACGCCGGATTCCGGCGGCGGACTTGAATTTCTCCTACCGCAGTTCTCCGTGTCTTCGCGACCGGGTGCTGATTACGGGGGCGGTTCTGAAGTTCCGCCCGATGGAGAAGGAACAGGAACGGCTCCTGCTCCGGACGGAGTCGGAACGCCGGAGTCATGCGCCGAAAGGGCGGAGCGCGGGCAGTGTGTTTCAGAATCCGCCGGGCGTTTCTGCCGGGAAACTGCTGGAGGAGGCCGGGTGCAAGGGATTGGAGCGCGGTGCGTTCCGGGTCAGCGATGAACACGCCAACTGGATTGTCCGGAAGCCCGGAGAGACAGAGGCGCGCGCCTCCGATTTTACTGCGCTTGTGAGGGAAATGAGAAGAAGGGTCATGTCGGCCCATTCGATAATATTAACACCGGAAGTGAGGTTTGCGAATATGTCCGATCATCATGAGTTTCAGAAGAAACCGTTGAAAATCCTGGTTTTGAAAGGCGGCTGCAGCAGTGAACGGGAAGTGTCCCTGGAATCCGGCGCGGCGGTGGCGAAAGCGTTGCGCGAGAGCGGTTTCTCTGTGGACGAGTTTGATGTGAAGGCGCTTGCGCTGGCCCCTGAAATGAAGGAGGCGGACATCGTCTGGCCGGTTCTTCACGGCGGGTTCGGGGAAGACGGCCGCATCCAGAAAATGCTGGAAGATGCCGGGATTACTTTTGTCGGGTCCGGCTCCAAGGCGTGCACCCTGCTGATGGACAAAGTGGCCAGCAAGAAGCTGATGAATAAGCACGGGATTCCGAATGCAAAACATGCGGTGGTGAACCGTTCCTCTCCGTCGATTCCCACCGGATTGAAATTCCCGCTGGTGGTCAAGCCGGTGTCGGAAGGGTCCACTTTCGGACTTTCGGTGGTGGAGTCCTCCGCCGACTGGGACCGTGCCTTGGAACTGGTCTTCCGTTACGGGGAAACCGCTCTGGTGGAAGAATTTTTCAAGGGGGTCGAAGTGACTCTCGGCATCGTGGCTGGAAAGCCGTTGCCGATGATTGAAATTCGCTATTCCTCAAAGGTTTACGATTACGATGCAAAATATACGCACAAGGTTTGCGAGACTCAGTATCTGTGTCCGGCTCCTTCGATTCCAAAGGACCTGTGCGATACGCTTTCCGCGGCGTCCCTGAAGTTCTACGAGCTTTCCGGCGCCCGCGACATCCTGCGCGTGGACCTGATGGTCGATCCGGCCACCGGAGATTTCTGCATGCTGGAAGGCAACTCCATCCCGGGATGCACGGCGAACAGCCTTGTTCCGAAAGCCGCGAAGGCCATGGGGCTCTCCTTCCCGGAACTCTGCACTCTGCTGGTGAAGGAGGCCGCCGCACGGAAAGAAGGCACCAAAGCGTGAAATTTTCACTTCGCGGATGCGAACATTCCGTTTCTCCGCTGGAAAAATAAGATTCATAGGTGTATAGTAAAGATTAGCATTTTGCGACCGAAAGGTTTTGAAACGGCAAAAGGCACGGCCGGCAGACTGGAAGGAGGAGGCCGCGCAAGGGAGGTTCTGTTTTCCGGGGAGGAAAACGGAGGGTGATTTTCAACGGAACGCATCGTTATATTCGGAGATGAACTATGCCTGAAATTATACTTGATTTCGAAAAGCCGATCGAGCAGATGGCCGCCAGGCAGGCTGAGCTGGAAAAAACCTTGAGCAGCAACCCCGAAATTGCGGAAGAATTGCAGAATCTCAAAAAGAAGATCGACGAGACGAAAGCCGCGATCTATTCGAACCTGACCCCCTGGCAGCGCGTCCAGCTGGCGCGTCATCCGAACCGTCCCTACACCTTGGACTATATTGAGCGCATTTTTACGGATTTCCTTGAGTTTCATGGAGATCGACGATTTTCAGACGATCCGGCGATTGTCGGCGGTTTCGCCAAACTGGACGGCCGTCCCGTCATGGTAATCGGAACCCAGAAGGGACGCAACACCAAGGAAAACGTGTTCCGGAACTTCGGATGTCCGCATCCCGAGGGATACCGCAAGGCCCTCCGGCTGATGAAACTGGCCGAACTTTCCCGGACTCCCATCGTGACCTTCATCGACACTCCCGGGGCTTTCCCCGGCGTTGCTTCGGAAGAGCGCCATATCGGCGAGGCCATCGCCGTGAATCTCCGTGACATGTTTGCCCTGACCGTTCCCATCGTCTGCGTGGTGATCGGGGAAGGCGGCAGCGGCGGAGCGCTCGGAATCGGGGTCGGCAACACGGTCCTGATCATGGAAAACGCCTACTATTCGGTGATTACGCCGGAAGGCTGCGCGGCCATTCTCTGGAAGGACCGCGCTTATTCGGAAAAAGCGGCGGAAGCGCTCCATCTCACGGCGAAGGACTTGAAAAAACTGGGGCTGGTGGACGGAATCATTCCGGAGCCGCTGGGCGGCGCCCACAAAGATTATGAAAAGGCCGCGCAGCTCCTGAAGAAATCCATGACCGCCGCGCTGGGAGCCCTGTCGGAAGAGTCCCCTGATGAATTGAAAGACACCCGTTATGAACGGTTTCGGAAGATCAGCTTCTACAATGAACCCCCGGATGAAAAGGAAGATGTGAAATGACCGATGAACTGACTGTCCGGTCCGCTGAGGAAAAGGATGTTGGGAACATACAGTCACTGTTGGGCGAATATGCGCAGGAGCACCTTCTTCTGGGACGAACAAGGGAAGATATTCTGGAGAAACTCAAGAATTTCAGGGTGGGCGAAGTGGAAGGCCGGTTCGTCGGTTGTCTGGCGCTCCGGGACTTCGGGGATTCTCTTTACGAGG
Source organism: uncultured Victivallales bacterium (assembly GCA_964462755.1). GTDB lineage: Bacteria > Verrucomicrobiota > Lentisphaeria > Victivallales > UBA1829 > SIG94. The sequence continues at coordinate 3,148 of CAYWZD010000062.1, forward strand.
TCCGTTCATTGGCGGTTCGCCGGGAGTTCAACAATCTCGGATTCGGTTCCAAGCTGGTGCTGGGAGCCGTGGAGACCCTTCGTTCAAAAGGGATTACCGCCCGCGTGTTCGCGTTGACTTACCGGGCTCATTTCTTCAGCCGCCTCGGCTTCAAGGTCGTGGACAAGGAAATGTTCCCGCAAAAAATCTGGAGCGATTGCTCTGTATGTCCGAAGAAAAACAACTGCGACGAGACGGCGGTTCTGCTGGAAATCCTCTGAAACTGAAGGAGTTCCCACCGCTTCTCCCTGAGAACGTGCATCCATTCCGCAGTGCGGCCGAGGCCGCACGGATCCGGGATTCCTTTCACCGTACGCATGGCGACAAGGTGGACCTTTTCGTCTACGGGACCATGATGAACGACCAGCATGTCCGACTTCTGCTGAACCGCCGCGTCGAGAGCGAACCGGCGGTCCTTCACAATTATATGCGCGTGGTTCCTCCCGGCGCATTCTACTTCGTGGTCAAGCAGCATGGCGCCACCGCGCAGGGACGCCTTCTGAAAGGTCTTGCGCCGGAAGAGATTGCGCGTCTGGACGCCTTCGAGGACGAGGGCAACCTTTACTTCCGCCGCGTGGTGGTCGTCCGCAACCAGGAGAACCGCCGCAGACGCTGCATGACCTATGTCGGCAACATTCCGGCGCTTCAGCGTTCTTTCGGCAAGGAGATTCTCTTCGAAGACCGCTACAGCCTCTATCTGGAAAAAAAGATCGACCAGACGCTCGAGAAGATCGATCCCGACCGTCGCGAAATCACGCGCCGTGCCCTCCGCGAACTCATGGGGTCCGCCGTGGACTCCCTGATCGAGTCGCACTTCGACGGCAACTACATCTGCAATTACATCATGATCCAGGCGTTCAACGATGCGAAACCGCCGCTGCTGGCGAATGTCCTGACGATCGAGGAACTCCGTCCCTACGCGGACAACTACATCAAGCTGGCCTGCAAGCACATCATATTCAACCAGTTCGTGGAGAAGATACGTCACGATTTCCCGGACGCGGTGCGCCTTTCCAAGAAATATTTCAGGCATGGTCTTGCGGTTCTTCTCGGGTTCCTCTATTATAACCGTCACGGAGACCGGATCGAGGCTATGATGAAGGAAAAGTCTCTGGACCGGATCGTGCCGGGGCGTCTTTACCGCGACTATGCCGTCCTTTGCATTTCCCTCGTCGAGGAAATCTACTTCCGCGAAGAGATGTCCGGCCTCTGTGAATACGTCGAGTCCCACTGGTATTCCACCCCGACGCCCCTCGGCGCGGAGCTTGAATTCAGTTATCTGGGGTCGCGCGCGGTGGTCGGCGAACCCGGCGAGGACCCCAATTACGATGGTTTCTTCTGGTTCAACGACTTTGATCTTCAGCGCCGGACCTGGCGCATGGGCGGTCATGTGGACTCCCACCGCAGCGCGGTCGCCGGCAACGAACGCCACCGCGGTTTCTTCGAATACGCGTTCGGACGCTTCAACATCGTCGGCGACCTTTCCCGTCCGCTTTTCGACTGTCCGTGGGGCATGTCCAAGCTGATCAACGAGGCTGTCCGCTTCCTGAATATTCCGCCCCACAGCCTTCATATTTCGATGGAGCTTCCCCGGAACAAGCTCTCCTACAACAGTCTCAATCCCCACAAGGAGAGCGATCTGGCCTGTCTCCTGATGCTGGGCGGCGATTTCCGCAAGGATGAAAACGGACAGCTCCGCGAATGGCGCATCTTCAACAAGGAACTGGACACCAATTTGCTCGGTTCGCTGAACTTTTCTTCCCGGAAGTATCATTACAGCCGTCCCGATCAGAGCGAGGAAGAAGCTTCCGAGGTGATGGAATACAAATTCATGCGTCTCCGTCGGGAGGAAACCGATTATTCCAACCTGATCGTCTGCCTCAAGGGATACCAGTTCGGCACCCATGCGCGTCCGATTTCCATCCCGCCAAAAGGACAGTCCGAGCTTCCGGAACAGCGTTTTCTCCGGGAATGGGCCGCGCATCCGAAGACGTTGAGCCGCAGTGAAATACATTCTTTTCTGGAGACGATCGAACGCGGAATCAAGGAAGAATACCAGGCTACCGAACTTGGCAAGCGCGCCAGAACCGCGCTGGACAACATCGCCTTTACCCTGTTTGAAAAGAACGCCTGGATCGAACGCAACACCAAAACATCAGGAGAACGGGAAAATGAGTCCGGCCCGGTATGACAACCGCCCCATCGGGGTTTTTGATTCCGGCATCGGCGGTCTCACGGTGGCGGCGGCGCTCCGGCGCGCCCTGCCGAACGAGGATATCTTCTATCTGGGTGATACCGAGCGGGTGCCTTACGGCAACAAATCTCCTGAATCCATTGTCCGTTTTGCCCGTCAGGACGTGGCCTTTCTCATGCGCAAAGGCGTGAAGATGATCGTCGCCGCCTGCAACACGGTTTCCTCGGTCGCAATGGATGCCCTCCACAAGAGCCATCCGGACCTCCCCATTCTGGGCGTAATTGAGGCCGGGGTCAGCGCCGCGCTCGCGGCGGAGGCCGAACGGATTACGGTGATCGGGACCCGTGCAACCGTCAACAGCGATTCCTACCGCCGCGCCCTCCACGCGGTCAATCCCGGACTGATCGTGGAAACATTGGCCTGTCCGCTGCTTGTGCCGCTGGCGGAAGAGGGGATCTGCGACGATCCCGTCACCTTCCATGTCTTCGATCTTTATCTCTCCGAACTCCGGCGGAATCCGTCGGACATCCTCGTGCTGGGTTGTACCCATTACCCGGTTTTCCGCAAGGCGCTCGAGCACTATTTCGCCGGAAGCATCCGCATCATCGACAGCGCCAACGCCTGCGCCGACATGGTCGGCCGATATCTTGCCGGGAAGAATCTCAGCGCCAGCCCCCGGAAAAAAGGGACCTCCCGCTTTTTCATGACCGACCTCCCTTCCAACATTCAGGAAAGTGCCGGACGTTTCCTCGGGGAAGACGCCGGGCGTGTCGAAAAGGTTTCTCTGGACGTTTGACCCTTTTTCTCTTGCGTTTCATGCGTTTTCGTGTTATATTTGGAAGAAACTCAGGGCGGTGACCATGAAAAAAGAAGTGTATGTGACAGAAGGACTGCTCCGGATCAAAGAACAGATCGCGGAAGCCGCGAAGAAGTCGCCGGAAACGGACGGCTCCGGTTCTCCGGCCGCCGCGACCGAAGCGGTCTCTCCGCAGGAACAGCTTTCACCGGAAACCCGCGAGGCTCTCCGCAAACGGCACGAGGAATTCACGCGTTTCCGCCGCGACGTGCTTTTCAAAGTTCATGAACTTCTGTCCGTTTCATCCGCCACGGCCGGAGCCGCCCGGAAAAAGGCGGAGGACTCTTCCCTTGTGGAGACGCAGCTGAAGGAGCTTCTGACCCGTCTTGAGGAACTGGGCGAACCGGATACGGACACCTCCGACTACCAGATCCGTCTCTCCGTGGCCTGCCGCTCTCTGGACCGGCTCCGTCTCGAGCTGATTCCGCTTCAGACGCCGCTCGAAAAGGAGCAGACCTCTTCCTCCGCGGAATCCGCTCCCCGTTCTAATTTCTTTGCGGAGCTGGATTCGGTTTCCTTCTGGCAGATTCTCCGGGTCGGACTGTATCTTTCGCTTCCTCTGCTGATAGCGCTTCTGCTTTTCGGCGCCCTGCTTTCCATTGTGATTGTCATGACATTCCGGATCGGCCTATGAGGGGGCTTCAGAAAAAACGGCAGCGGATCGACTATAAGTCAAGCGTGCATGAACGTCGGCGGCTGACGCAATATCTTCATGCCGGACGCTTCCAGCGGAGCGGAGACCGATCCTTGGAGGACAGTGTCCGTTTCCGGCGGATTGTGTTCTCTCTGGCCGCCGCGCTGGTGTTTCTCACGGGATGTCTGTTCGTCATCTTTTGAACCACAGGGGAGGGATGAAATCATGTTCGAGGTGACTCAACTGCGGGTCGGCGGGCTCGACGATAATTTTTCCTACGTGATCCATGATTCCAAAACCGGGGACATGGCGGTGGTGGACCCCACCGGCGACACTTCGCTCATTCTTGCGAAACTGTCGGAATATTCCAGGGGGAACTTGCGCTATATCCTCATTACGCACGGACATACGGACCATATTTCCGGATTGGAGGATGTCCGTTCTTTCTTCCCTGCGACGGTGATCGCCCATCCGCAGTGCCGCATCCGTTCCTCCATACTGCTTACGGACCGCATGCGCCTGCCGTTCGGAGAGTCGTATATAGAGTGTATTTTCACTCCCGGACACGCGGTCAGCAGCATCTGTTATCTGCTGGGGGACAATTCCGCTCTGTTTACCGGCGACACCCTGTTCATCGGCTGCTGCGGCTACTGCGATCCTAAGCTCATGTTCCACACCATGCGCGAGATCCTGTATAAACTTCCGGATTCGGCGATTGTCTATTCCGGACACGACTATGGGGAGGTGCCTTCCGACACCCTCGGCAACCAGAAAAAAGTGAATCCGTTTCTTTTCCTCACGAATTATCAGGAGTTTGAAAAAGAGGTTAAAAACCTCTGATCCGTCATTCTTTCTGGGTTGATACCTCGATGCTCCGCATCGGGGGAGTCCATTTTCTTTTTTTCGCTGGACTTCCCTCTTTTTCCATTTATATTACCCCGTATGGCCTTCCGCCGTGAATCAGACCGTTCCGCTTCTCAAAAAACACCGAAAGGATATATGTGACATGGATACCATCCCTTTTTCCGGTTTCGGCGCCGCCTACGATCCGGGCTTCTGGAGTTCGGAGGAACGTCAGGCTCATGTTGAATTCATGCGGGAGGCCAGACTTGCGTTCCTGCGCCTTTACGAGTTCTGCTGGCATGAATTCGAGCCGGAAGACGGAGTTTTCCGCTTCGAGCATGCGGACGAGTTTCTGGAGCTTCTGGACAAGAACGGCATCCGGTATATTCTCGCAACTCCGGGAGCGACTCCGCCGCGCTGGCTGACGCAGAAGCATCCCGAGGTTCTGGCGGTTGGCGCGGACGGACGCCCCGTCTCCGATGAGATTCGCCGTCACGGTTGCCCCTCAAGCCCGGAATTCATGCGGCGGGTCCTGAAGATCACGGAGCTGATGGCGCAACGTTACGGAAATCGTGCGGGACTCCTCGGCTGGCAGATCGACAACGAGGTGGGACATCCCTTCTGTTATTGCGAGAATTGCCGTCAGGGCTTTGTCGAGTGGCTGAAGAGAAAATACAGCTCCATCGAAGAGGTGAATCATGTCTTCGGCATGATGGTCTGGAGCCATGAATACAATTCCTTCGAAGAGGTCCGCATTCCGAACCTCGATTCAATGGCGAATCCCCAGCTCAAGTTCGCCTATCGCCAGTTCACCTCGGAGAAATGGCGGATGTACATTGCGGCCCATCTGGAAATCCTGAAGAAATATTCCGCGGCGCCCATCACCACCAACATGATGGCTCCCTGGCACGGATACGATCATTTTCCCGTCGGACGCGAACTTGATGTCGTCGGCATGGACTATTACCCCTATTCCTTCCACGGATACATGCCCTACGGCACGACGTCCCTTGAATTCAACTGCGCCTATACGCGGGCCATCGCCGGAGGAAAGGCTTTCTGGTTCCTCGAAAATCAGCTTCACACGTCGTTTCATACACGGCCCGAAATCTTCCGGGAATGGGTCTGGTCGGAAATCGGCAACGGGGCGTCCCTGTTCAATTTCTTCCGTCTGGACATTCCTCCTTTCGGAGGCGAGGAAATGGCTTACGGTCTGATCGGAGGCTCTCCGTGGAGGTCGTCCTTCGCGGAACAGTTCCGCGCTTTCGGCCGGGAAATGGCGGAACTGGGACCGATCTTCGACCATACGGTCTGCGAACCCGCGAAATGCGCGCTGGCCTTTTCGTTCGAGTCATGGCGCAAGACGTTGGACACCGCCCTTCTTGATTTCCCCGGAACCACCCGCATGCTGGCCTATCCCCAGATGCTGTCCCGGCATGTCGAGGGTCTTTCCGCCAACGGTATCCGTTTCGATTTCGCGGACCTGAAGGGGGATCTCCGGAAGTATCCGTGCCTCATCCTTCCGCATCAGCTGGTCATGGATGATGCCGACATCGAGAACGTGCTGAACTATGCCCGCGAGGGAGGCACCCTGCTGATTACCGCGCAGACCGGCGTATATGATTCCAACGGACGCGGATATCCGCCTCCGTTCCCGCCGGAAAAACTCCGCTCCGCCGCCGGAGTCGAGGCCGGGCTGTACGGGAAAATTCCGGATGACGCGGGACCGGTCCGCTTCGGGCACGAAGTGTGGACGGTGGATTCCTTCTTCGACGATTTGACCGTCACCGCAGCGGATGTGGAAATCCTGATGGAATGCGCCCTCGGGAAAGAACGCCGTCCCATCCTGACCCGGAGAAATTTCGGGAAAGGAAAAATCCTGTATTTCGGCGCGTTCTTCCGGATGGAGGACGCTCCGGGAATTTACCGGGAACTGAGGCATCATCTGGAACTGACTCCGGAATGGTGGAGCAACATCACGGGAGTCCGCGGCTATTGCCGGATTCAGCCCGGAGGAACCAGGCGTCTGGAAATCCTTCAGAATCTGACGGAGGAGCCGATCGAATTCCATCTGCCGTTTCCCGCCGTGGAAAAGAGGACGAACGAGACATTGTCGCTCTGCCGGATTCCTCCGCGTGAAACGGTTGTCCTCCAGCACGGTTTCTGACGGGACAGCCGGACGAATTCCAAAAAAAATCATCTTTTTTTTTCATGCCCCTTGACAAAGAAGGCGGTCTGTGATATAATTAATTCAACGATGAATTAAACTGGACCGGAGAAAGAAAAATGGCGGAAAAAACGGTGACATTGAAAGATATCGCATCGGCCTGCGGAGTAACCCCGACAGTGGTTTCCGCTGTCCTGAACCGTCGCAAGGGACGCATCAGCTGTTCCCCCGAACGGAAGAAACTGATTCTGGACACCGCCGAGAAAATGAACTACAAAGTCAATTTTTTCGCCCGGTCGATCAAACTCAAGCACGTCCCGATCGTGGGGCTCCTCCTTCACCTCGACAAAGAGGAGTCCAAGGCAGGTGTCGGAACATTTATTTACAGCTGTCTCATCGACATGACTTTTGCCTTCAATACGCACAAGCTGGAAGTCGTGTTCATCCCTTATTCCACCGAAGAGGAACAGCTGGAACGTCTGCAGAACCTTGCCGGAAACGGATTGCTCGGCGGCGTTGTTACGAACATTATTCCAAATTCCCACAAAAAACTCTGCGAGTATCTCAAAAAATCAAGCCTTCCTTATATGATTCTGGGATTTCCCCTTGTGAAAGATGTTTACTGCGCGTATCCGGTGTCCCCGAAACTGGACAAGACCATCATGGACATCGCGGCCTCCCGCGGATTTTCCAGATGTGTCCAGGCGAGTCTTGAGAACGGGATTCCCCAATTCCGGGAATATCCTTTTGTGAGGGGCTACATGTGGCACACCACTCCTGTCGGAGCGGATTTTGAACTTGGAAAGACTGCAAAAACTTTTTACAGCATCACCGGAGCGAATGTACTTTCCGCTCTTCGCCAGTCCGAATTCCCACTCGAGCACTTCATCCTTATGGAAACGGAACCCCTGATGCCGCTTGTTCCGCGCGGAACTGAAGTCCTGATGGTGCCGGACAATTCCGAAGTGAACTCCATCAGCGGATATACCGTCGATTCCGTGTTCAACTGGTTGGAAAAGCGTGTGACGCCTCCATCCATGACATTCACCACGGATGATTCCAGCGTGGAATATACGATTGTCCCGCGAAAAAGAAGCATGTGAAACACTGATTGTTTTCTGATAAAGGACGTGCCGAATATGTTTGATCTTGCCAGACATCCGTACTTCAAGCCGTGGAAGAATCCGGAAAACGGGATTGTCAGCTATCTTCTGACGGAACGGGTCGCGCCGGTCCAGATTCCGTTTTACTTCACCAATCCGAGCGTCTCGCCCGACGGCCGGCATCTGTGGTTCTACACGGCGTTTCCGCCGAATCCGCAGCGGATGCTCGGATGTGTCTGCCTGGACCCCGAAAATCCGTGGGTCCGCTCCTATCCGCAGGCAGGTTTCGGAAATGCCTCCCCGATGGTTGCGCCGGACGGTTCGGGCGTGTATTTTACTTGTGCGAACGAGATCGTCTTCATGAATCTCACGGGCGAAACGAAAACGGTCTGCGCTTTGCCGGAGGACTACATCAATCATCGTCCTCTGTATCAGCTGGCGACTCACCTTTCGATGTCGTGCGACGGCAAATATTTCCTGCTGGACGGCGAGCTCGGAAACCTTTTCTTCGTCGGGTTGGCGGAGATTGCGACCGGTCAGGTCAGAATTCTTCATGAGTTTCCGTATTGTCACGATCACGGCCTGTTTTCCCCGGTGGACCCGAAGCTTTTCCTCCTGCCGCGCGACTGGATGCGCGACCGGTCGACGGGTCGTTACGTGCCCATGGAAATGAGGCTGTGGGTCATGGACGTCGACCAGACGTTCTACCGGAATCTCCGGCCTCATATATGGGAAGGACATCCCAACAATACGGCGCATGAATGGTGGAGCCGCGATGGCAAAGTCTGTTATGTCGACTACGCCGAGGGAATTTACGAATGCGATCCGTATACGCTGGAAACGGAACATGTCTGGAAACGCCCGGTCTGTCACGGACATTGCGACTCCGCGCGACGCTGTTATTGCGCCGACCAGTCGCCTTATCTGTGGGGAAAAGAACCGGTGAAGATCCTGTTCTACGACCGCGTCCGTGGCATTGAAAAGGAGATTGTCGGAGACATGCCCCCGCCTCCGCTCCAAGGGCGGACTTACCACCTCGATCCGCACCCGCACTTCACGCCCGATGACAGTGCGGTGGTATACATGACGACGGTTGCCGGGACGGTCGATGTCGCCGTTACCCCGGTGGAGCCGCTGAAATAAGGAAAGCGTGAAGAAAATGAAGGTTCAAAACAGAAACATTTCAATAGAAGGAGAACACAACATGAAACGGAAGACATTCAATTATCCGGCGGGAAAAAAGAATTTCACTTTAATCGAGCTCCTGGTTGTGATTGCGATCATCGCGATTCTTGCCGGAATGCTGCTTCCGGCGCTGAATGCGGCGAGGAACAAGGCGAAAACAATCAACTGCATCGCAAATCTGAAACAACTCGGCACTGTCTGGGTGGGCTATGTCAGCGACAACCGGGATTATCTTCTGCCATACAAAAGCGGAGCCACCGGGGTTTTCTGGCTGGACAATGTCATGGAACGAGTGGGAATGAAGAGCCGGACCGTCAAAACGAAAACAACATTTCTTTTCTGTCCGGCGTCCGAATCCTATGACACCGAAACCTGGGGCCCGTATTACAATTGGCGTGGCTACTACACGACCTACGGCCTGAATCTCTATCTGGTGCCGGGGGTCAGCGACTATATGAAAGTTCCGAAGATTTCCAGGCTCGCATGGCCTTCCCAGACCTCTCCCATAATGGATGCCCGCAACAAGGACAGGGATTACATCGGCGACAACGGCAACAATTATCTGTCGCTTGAGCGCCATCCGCAAGGCAGAATCAACGCCCTGTATGCGGATGGCCATTCCGGGAACGAAAGACTCCTTTTCCTTCGTGCAACAACGGACAAATATACCACGGACAGGACCGGAAACGTATTTTTCCGCGGCAACCGGACGCCGGGCGCTTTCATATTCTGAGTCGGATATTTTTTACAGGAGAGTTTTTTCATGAAGATTTTGATTGCCGCTATGTTGTCAGTTCTTCTGCTGCCACTGTTTTCAGAAGAGGACCCGAGCCTTCTTTTCAAACTCAATTTCGATGCATACAGCGTGATTGCCGATCATGCAAAAGGAGACCGGAAATCCCGCAATTTCAAGTCCGATCTCCAGCTTCGGATGCATCCCGGGATCGATGGCAAAGGCAACGCCCTCAAATTGAACGGAAAAGAGTTCTGCGCCTATGCCATGCCGCGCAACTTCGATACGAAAATAGGAACGGTCAACCTCTGGATCAGTCCCCAGAACTGGAAGTTTTCCGAAAAGCGGAATCAAATCTTTTTCGAGGCGAAACAGGCCGATTTCAGACTCATCATTTATAAATACGAAGCGAATCCATATCTCTGTGTCTATCTGCAGGGCGACGGCATGGAAACGGTCAATGCACGCCTCGATCTTCCGGAATGGGAGAACAAGCAGTAGCACATGGTCACGGCCGTCTGGGATTCCGACGCGCTCAAACTTTACATCGACGGACGTCTCCCGAAAAATTATGCGCCGGGGGATGTCCACCCCGCTTTCCCGGTGAAGAAGTTCTCCAAAGCAAAAAATTTCCCGCCCGTTTCCGGAAGCGGAGTCATCGGACTTGGAACCCTTTACGGCGGATTCAGAACTTCGGTCGAGGACGAGACCGCCCTGGATGAGCTTTCCATTTACAACCGACGTCTCAGCGACAGCGAGATTCTCGCCCTCTATGAGGCGAAACGTCCCCCGAAAGCCGAGTCGCTGAAACCTGCTGTTTTGACCATTCCGAAAACAGCCACACCTATCACTCTCGACGGGAAAATC
>CAYWZD010000063.1:0-13720 GCA_964462755.1 uncultured Victivallales bacterium
AGATGCTTGGCCATCTCCATACGTTTTTTGAGGTGACAGTTGTAGGGAGTGTCGCCCAACTCCGACCGGCAGATCCGGATGAGTTTGCTCCGCGACATTCCCAGATCGCGGCACATGACATTCAGGTCCAGCTTGAGGAAAAGCCTGCGGTCCAGATAATATTGGATTTTCAGGGCGTCCAGCGAACGCTTGTCGCTGCCCAGAATGTGGCGTGCCAGAAATTGAATGATCCGAAGAACGATTTCCGCGGTCCTGTCGTGCATGTCCGGACCGCCTTCCTTGAAAATATTCTGAATCTTTTTGAACTCATCCAGCAGTTCCTTGCTGCTGCAGTCCGGGAAGTGGTAGATTCCCCGGAGGTGATAGACATCGAGCAGATGTTCCACCAGGGGGCCGCTGGAAACAATGAAGCTTTTGACCCAGATGTTATCCGGATCGGTAACTCGCAGTATGTGGCTGGTATGCCGCGGCAGGATGTACGCATCTCCTTCTTTTACAAGGAACTTCTGGTTTTCCACCTTGACATGGCCGATTCCCTTTTCCACATATTCAATGACGTCGAAAGGATAATCCTCCCGGATGAAGTCCAGATGTTTCGTGCCCGGCGTGACGCTGGCGTTGAGCAGCGCGAACGGCATTCCGCTTAGGCGAAGGTCCGACGGTTCCAGCACCTTCCGGCTGTATCTGGACAGCAACGCATCGCTGCCTCTTTCCATATTCTGTCCCCTTGATTCTGTAATACTGTTTTATTTTTTGACACTATTATACATCTGAAAGCAAGTTTTTTCCATTTCAAAATTCAGGAAATATGCTATAATTTATGCAGGCACAAAACTCTGATCAAATACGAACCAACCTGGAAGGTGGAATATGAAAGGCGGAAAGAATCAAAGAATGTGGTGGAGAAATTTTACATTGATCGAACTCCTGGTCGTGATAGCGATCATCGCGATTCTGGCGGGAATGCTTCTTCCCGCATTGAACAAAGCCAAACAGATGGCCCAGTCGGTTTCATGTCTCAGTAAACTCAAGACACTGGGACTTACCACGATGCTTTATGTGGATAACTACAACGGCTGGATGCTGAATTCTATCACATACCACGATGGAGGAACTCAGTTGAATTGGTTCGTCCTGTTCGGCAAGTCGACAGGTCTGCTTCCTTTTGGAAACAGTTCCTTCTGGGACAATCCGGCCAAATTCATGAAGTCGTATTATTGTTCTAAAGCCCAAATTCCATCATCGGTAAACGAGCTTTACGGGATGGGATTCTACAGCGGAACGCAGACCTATTATTCCCAGAACATTGAACCAGGCGCCTACCTGTATATGAAGTCAATTGGCACCAATTACAAAGACCCGGCCTTTTTTGGTTGGGGACTCCACTTCGCGTCCAGCCAGAACAAGGATTTGGGCGGCTTTCCGCTTTTCGCTGATTCTGTCACGACGGGGGGTGTCCAGACCTTTTACTTTCACAAGGGCCAAGGCGGTTCCAGCCAATGTGTCGCGCCGCGCCATAACAATAATGTCAACATCTCTTTCGCGGATGGACACTGCGAGGGAATCAATTACACCAAACTTGGAAAACCGCCACAGAAAATCCGTTACTACGGTTTCGATGATGGCGAAATCGGCTTGAAAGCCAGAGGAATGGACTGATTTCACTTCATTATCAATCTAAAATGGATGACCGATGTCTCAAAGATTAAGGAAGTAATATGAAAAGAACCATTGCTGTCGCCATCGCACTTTTCCTGGCAGGAACTCTCTCTGCGGAAGAGATCGTCTACAATAAAACGGATCAGTGGACGCACCCAAATCCAAAAATCAGTCTGACGGAGAAAGGTGACGGAATTCTTTCCGCGGCGGGAAATATGTCTCTTTTTTCCACGCCGGCGATCACCGTCGATCCGGCCAGAAAATATTCTGTTGTCGGCACTTTCCGCAAGACGGACGGCAAGGAGGCTCCCCTCTACTTCGGCTGGGCTTTTTTCGATAAAGACGGTCGGTATTTCGATAATGCGCAAGTCAATGTGGTTACGGGTTCGGACACTGAACTGGTCACGATGCTTGAAAAAGGCGGACGCGAGTTGAAAATCAAAGATGGCGCCGGCTGGAGCAATTTCAAAGGCAGAGTCATTGCATGGAATACCGATCCGTCATATAAGGATCTCCCGAACTTCAACCTGATCCAACAGAATATTGAATCCGTCAAACAAGCCGACGGCGCATGGATTGTCACCCTGCCGCAACCTTCAAAAACGGAGCTTCCCGCCGGAACGAAAGTCCGTCTTCACACTCCCGGCGGTTCGGTTTACTTTGCTTCCAACCGAAAACTGAGAAGTCATTGGATTACATTCAAGAGCAAGTCCATTTCCGGAATCAGCACAAAACCGGGACTTGGAGCGAACTGCTTCCCGATGGGGACCGTCAGCGTGAAAATACTTCTCTTTCTAAACTATGGGCAGAAAGCCGACACCATTACTGAATTCAAGAATATCAAGGTCGCGATTGAGTGATGTATCCTGAAAATAGATCATGAGAATATTCTAACCAACCAAAGGTATAATGGATGAAAACAACAACGATTCTATTGGCTCTTTCCATGGGACTGGGACTTTTTTCCGGAGAGCAATTTCCGCTGGCGAAAAACGGAAAAACTGATTACTCTATTGTATACGGGATAAAGGAAAAAGAGGCTGCGGATGAACTGAAACTTCATCTGGATAAAATCACCGGCGCAAACTTCCCCCTCGTGAAAGACGGTGAACCCGTCCGGGGCCCGGGGATTTATCTCGGCAGCACCGCATTCGCCGGAAAACAGGGGCTGGACGGAAAACAGCTCGAACCGGAAGAATGGATGATTCGCGGAATCGGAAAGGACCTTGTCCTGATCGGAGGAAAACGGCACGGCACCCTGAATGCCGTATACGACCTGCTGGAAAACCATTGCGGATGCCGTTGGTTCGCCTGGGATACAACGGTGATTCCGAAGAATCCGAATCTTTCCATGGGAGCAATTGACGTCCGAAAGAAACCTTCGTTCGATTCCCGTGAAATCTTCGACGATTATCATTCCTCCTGGGAGCTGGAAAAAGAAATCACCAACGCGAAAAGACTTTTCCGCAAGCGCATCGGCGCCAGCGGAGACTATGGATTCATGGCTTATTGCCCGCGTCATTCCAGACAATACTACGACGTTCACAACTTCTACAGGATGCTCGATCCGAAGGTATACTTCAAGAACCATCCGGAATATTTCAGCATGGACAAGAACGGGAAGCGTTTCTATGGAAATGTCGGACCGGAAATGGGCGGCGGAAATTTCTGCCTTACGAATCCGGACGTCAGAAATATCGTGACGGAAAATCTCATTCAGTTCATCAAGAAAGACCGCGCTTCGTTGCAGGAAGATCAGTGGCCGGACATCTATTCCCTGTCGCCGCAGGACAGCGATCCCAATCTCTGCCTTTGTACGAAGTGCGCCGCGCTGGAAGAGAAAGAAGGCAAAATGGGCCTGCTGCTGGACTTTGTCAACGACATCGCCGGACGCATCGCAAAAAAATATCCGGACATTCTCATCCGTACCGAATCCTATGCGACCTGGACCGAACCGCCGAAAACTATCCAACCCGCGAAAAACGTCATCATCAAATGGTGCAATCTCTATGGCTACAACGACTGTTACCGTCCCATCACACATCCGCTGAACGCCGGACAAAAGGCTCAGTTCGACCGCTGGACGAAAACCGGTGCTCGTCTTTTTGCCAGAGTCTATTGGAATATGGGCGGACAGTTCTTCAATCCGGCGCGGGTGGAGACGATGGTCGACGCCATTGCTCCCGATCTCCGTTATTTTCATCAACATGGCGTAACCATGTATTTTGCCGAATTCCAACTCAACGAAGGAGACAACTTGCAGAATTTCGCCCCGCTGCAGTCCTATCTCGGATTCAAATTGATGATGGACGTCCGACTCGATGAAAACAAATTGATCGCCGATTTCATGAAAGGCTATTTCGGCCCCGCCGAAAAGCCGATGACCGATTTCCTGGACTGTCTCCGGAAAGCCGTGGCTGAGTCAAAGGATCATATGACATCGACCTTCACCGCAAGAAACTACTGTACCGAAAAATTCATGAAGCAGGCTTGGGAATTTCTCGATGAGGCATTCCGTCTCACAAAACCCGGTACTGTTTTTCGGGATCATGTGGAACGGGAAATGCTCTCCCCGCTTTATGTGATTCTGGGTCATACGGAATGGAAGATCGGCAGTCGTGAAAAGATGATCGCGCAATATACGGCCATCCGGAAACGCCTGCTGGAAAATTACAACGATTCTCCGTCCGCTGCCAAAAGGAAAAAAGCCTGGGAGGAATCCCTTCAGGCGGATATGAACAGTTTCATCCTCCTGAACCTGCCGGTACCGGAGCAGTTCAAAGGCCGCAAGGTAAAGATTCTCGGCTGGACAAAGCTTCAATGGAACAATGGGACCGGATACAAGGGACAGATTGTGGATGACTCCGATTCCGTCACGGGCAAGGCAATGGGCTGCCGCAAGGATATCTACGGCAAACCAGCTCCCCTTCACAGCCTCGCGGAACCCGGTGTCGGAAACATGTATTCCACCTCCGTCGGAATTCATGACCGCACTACAAAACAGTCCATTGCCGTAGACTTGAAAGACAACGTTCCTGAAGATGAAAAATATCATTGGTACAAGATCGGCACGTATGACATTCATCCGGGCTCCTTCCTGTGGGCCTACTACTGGCATTCGCAATGTCCCCTCGGTTCCTGCTGGCAGCCGGACGACGGCTTGCCGGGACTCAACCGGTGGGAAGTCTGGGTCTCTCTCAAATTTACCGGTCCCGCCTATGTAAACGATTCGAAAAAACCGAATGACATCCTGTGGGATCAGGTTCTGCTGGTCCGTCCGGATTCACAGAAAAACAGCATTCCAAAAGATTGAAAGAAAGGGTTGCCGATGAAACCTCTTTTCCTCTTTTTCATACTGATTGTATTTTCGGGTCTTTTTGCCGGGGAACAACTTCCACTGGCGAAAGATGGAAAAACCGACTATAAGATTGTCTGGCCGGAGCGGGAGAACCTCGCCGCGGACGAACTCAAAGTTCATCTGGATAAGATCACCGGCGCAGCCTTCCCTCTTGTGAAAGATTGTAAAGATGTCAAGAGACCGGCCATCTATCTCGGTGCCACAGCATTTGCCGGGAAGCAGAAACTGGATTTTTCGAAGTTCTGGAATTTTGGAAGAAGCTCGGAGGACGCCCCTCTGAAATGGTCGAACTCTGGAGCGGGAAAAAACTTTCGGAAAGCGACTTGAACCATATTGAACTCAACGGACACAACTTCCTGATGATCGGAATCAGGTGAACGGACTGAATTCTTCTCCACGCGCCTCCGCCGGAGAAGTTCCCATGACCGGACCAGCATGATTTTGCGGAAACGCGACATGCCGTCCGGTTTTTCCGCTGTCCGGCAATGCATCGCCTGCCGTTCCTCTTTTTTCATCCCATCCGCAAAATCTGAAGGAGGGGATGTTTCATGTTTGAATTTTGCCGGGGAAGAGATTATATTGCATCCCTGACGCAATAGACCTTTCCGGAGGGGAGGGGACGGTTCTTTCGTTCCTGTTATGCCGAAAACCGTTGCAATAAAATCGTTTTTTTGAAGTGAGAACATGAGAAAAGTTGAAAATTCGCGAATTCTGGTGACAGGCGGAGCCGGTTTCATTGGATCGAATCTGGTCGAAACCCTGCTGTCTCAGAACAATCAGGTGGTTGTGCTGGATAATTTCATGACCGGAAAACGCGAAAACATTGCCCCCTTTGCCGGAAATTCCGCCTTCACCCTGATCGAAGGGGATATCCGGGATATGGCGATGTGCCGCAAGGCGGTTGCGGGCGTCGATTACGTCCTCCATGAGGCGGCGTTGGGGGCGGTTCCTCGTTCCATCAAGGACCCCATGACTTCAACCGAGGTGAATATTTCCGGTTTCGTCAATGTCCTTTATGCCTCGCAGGAGGCCAAGGTCAAACGCTTTGTCTACGCGACCAGCAGTTCCATTTACGGCGACAACAAGACGCTTCCGAAGGTGGAATACGAAATCGGCAAGCCGCTGAGTCCCTACGCCATCACGAAGTATGTCAACGAACTGTATGCGGAGAACTTCAGCCGTCTGTATGGAATCGAGACGGTCGGGTTGCGTTATTTCAATGTTTTCGGGCGCCGTCAGGACCCGTTCGGCGCGTATGCCGCGGTGATTCCGAAGTTCGTCATTTCCCTGATGAAGCACCAGAGCCCAGTCATCAACGGCGACGGCGAATATTCGCGCGACTTTACGTATGTGGACAATGCGGTGCAGGCGAACCAGCTGGCGCTGCTGGCCGATAATCCGGCGGCGGTCAATCAGGTTTACAACGTGGCGTTCGGTGAACGGACCACCCTGAATCAGCTGTTCGCTTATCTGCGGGAGGACCTGTCTGAATTCGATTCCGAAATCGCCGGAATCGAGCCGGAATACGGTCCCATCCGCGCCGGCGACATTCCGCACAGTCTGGCTGACATCGGAAAGGCGAAAACGCTGCTCGGATATGTTCCGGAGTTCAATGTGAAACAGGGGCTGAAACAGGCGGCGAAATGGTATTTTGATCATCTCTGAGGATGGACCCGTACTGCCGGTCCGTTTCAAACTCAATCATGCGGGAGAGTAACGTGAAAAAAGCGCTGATTACCGGAATCACCGGCCAGGACGGTTCCTATCTTGCCGAACTTCTCTTCGAAAAAGGGTATGAGGTTCATGGCATCATCCGCCGAGCCAGCACCTTCAATACGAGCCGGATCGATCATCTGTACAAAGACCCTCATCTGGAAGGGGTGCATCTGTTCCTTCACTACGGAGACCTTGCCGATTCCAGCAATCTGAACCGTCTGATCGAGAAGGTTCATCCGGACGAAATATACAACCTCGGCGCGCAGAGCCATGTCAAAGTGTCGTTCGATGTGCCGGAATATACGGCCGATGTGGATGCCCTCGGCGTTCTGCGGCTCCTTGATGCGATCCGCGAGACCGGGGTTCCCGCCCGTTTCTATCAGGCGTCCACTTCGGAACTCTACGGAAAAGTCGCGGAAGTGCCGCAGTCGGAAACCACGCCGTTTTATCCCCGCAGTCCCTACGCGGTCGCGAAACAATACGGATACTGGATCACCCGGAATTATCGCGAAGCCTACGGGCTTCACGCGTCGAACGGGATTCTGTTCAATCACGAGTCGCCCCGGCGCGGCGAAACCTTTGTCACGAGAAAAATCACCATGGCGGCGGTGCGGATTCACCGCGGCCTTCAGGACTGTCTTTACATGGGCAATCTCGACGCGAAACGCGACTGGGGATATGCGCCCGATTATGTGAAGGGCATGTGGCTGATGCTTCAGCAGGAGCATCCCGACGATTATGTGATTGCCACTGGAGAAATGCACACCGTGCGGGAGTTCATCGAAAAGGCTTTCGGAGAACTCGGGCGGAAGATCGAGTGGCGCGGACAGGGCGTTGATGAAATCGGAATCGACATGACAACCGGGCGTCCTGTGGTGCGGATCGACCCCCGCTATTTCCGTCCCGCCGAGGTGGAACAGCTGCTGGGGAATCCCGGAAAAGCCCGGCGTCAGCTCGGCTGGGAACCGGAAGTCCTGTTCGAACGGCTGGTCAGAATCATGGTGGCGGGAGATCTGCGTCTCCTCGAAAATCCAAACTACGAGGTGGGCTTTTGATTCCGAAACAAGCCAGAATCTTTGTCTGCGGCCATCGGGGGATGGTCGGCAGCGCCGTGGTCCGTAAATTCGAGGCAGAGGGTTACACCTGTCTTCTCAAACGGACTCATGCCGAGCTGGAATTGCGCGACCAGGCGGCTGTCAAGGCTTTTTTTGAGTCGGAAAAACCGGAATACGTGGTGCTTGCCGGTGCCAAAGTCGGCGGAATCATGGCCAATAAAACTCATCCGGCCGAGTTCCTGCTCGAAAACCTCGAGATACAGAATAACGTGATCATGCAGAGTTACCTGAACGGTGTGAAGAAGTTCTGTTTTCTCGGCTCCAGCTGCATCTATCCGGGCAAGGCGGCCCAGCCCATCAAGGAGGAATGCCTTCTGACCGGTCCGCTGGAATCCACCAATGAAGGATATGCGCTTGCCAAGATCGCCGGATACAAGCTGTGCCTGTATCTGGCGCGGGAATACGGATTCAACTCCGTCAGCCTGATGCCCTGCAACCTTTACGGCACCAACGATAATTACGACCTTGAAAACAGCCATGTGCTGCCCGCTTTCATCCGGCGCTTCGCGGAGGCGGCGGAGAACCGCACGCCCGAGGTCGTCCTCTGGGGCACGGGCTCTCCCATGCGCGAATTCCTTCATGTGGACGATGTGGCCGACGCGGTCTATTTTTTCCTCCAGAACCACAACGATCCTGAAATTGTCAACATCGGATACGGCAGCGACATCTCCATCCGGAAACTTTCGGAAAATATCGCCGAAGCCGCCGGGTATTCGGGGCGGATCACCTGGGATGCCTCGAAGCCAGACGGCATGTACCGCAAACTTCTGGACAGTTCGCGCGCCCGTTCCCTCGGATGGCGTCCCCGGATTGCCCTGGAGGACGGCATCGTCCGGACGATGGCGGAATACCGCCGGAGTCAGGGGCTTCGGTGAAGCGGAGCACCGGGGTGCCATTTCAATATTTATTTTCAAGGAGAAATAACGCAATGACGAAAATCGGGATTGCTCTGGGACTCTTGATCGGATTTTTTGCATGTGCCGCGGAATTGTCGGATTTTGCCGGAGAGCAGGCAAAGAAGGTCGCCCCCGGAACCATTACTCTTCAGGGGCCGGACGGCTGGCTCTACAGTCGCAACGAACTGGAGCATCTTTCGCGCGGGGAGCTGGCTGGAGGGAAGGTTGCGAAGGCTTCCGTCGCCATGAAAAATCCTGATCCGGTTCCCGCGATCCTGGCTTTCAACGACGCCTTGAAAGCGGCCGGAATCCGTCTGATCCTGGTCCCGGTTCCTCCGAAACTTGCCGTGTATCCTTTCGGCGGGTTGAAGCCCGGCGAAGCGGCGAAATATCTCAAGCCCTTTTACGATGAACTCCGTGCAAAAGGGGTCACGGTGCTGGATCTGACCGACGACTTCATCGCCGCCCGGTCTCAGAATGTTTATTGCAAAACGGATGCCCACTGGAGTCCGGCCGGAATTCAGCTGGCCGCCCGCAAAATCAGGGATGCCGTCGGAATGGAAGGAAAAACTCCTTTCCGGACGGAGGACAGGACGCTCCGCATCAGCGGAGACCTGGCTGTTTCCCTGAATGCGAAGAATCCCGCATCCGAAACGGTGACGGTCCGGGAGGTGAAGGGCAAGACCTTTGATGAAAACAGTCCCGTGCTTCTGCTGGGAGACAGCCATACCCTCGTTTTTTCAAGCGGCGGCGACATGCTGGCGAAGGACGCCGGATTTGCCGAACAGCTGGCCGCTGAACTGAAGATGCCGGTCGACCGGATCGGCGTCAAAGGTTCCGCCTCCAGTGTCGTGAGGATCAATCTTTACCGGAAAGCCTCCAAGGATGCCGAGTGGCTCAAAAACAAAAAGGTGGTTCTCTGGGTACTGACCTGCCGCGAGTTCACCGAAGCTCCCAACGGCTGGATGCGTGTCCCCGTGTTCAAGGGGAAATAACGGACACAATAGTCACTGTCCCTTGGTTTCCGTAAGAATCAGCGTCCGGCCTCGGCAATGCTTTCATAGAACCGTCCGGTGAGTTCGAGCAGGGTTTTCCGTTCGGCGGAAGTCATGGAGGAGAAGGAGGCCAGTTCGATCTGCTCGATTTCCCCGAGGACCTTTTCGGCAAACGCCTTGCCTTCTTTCGTAAGTCGGATCAGTTTCCGGCGGTGGTCGACCGACTGTGGAATGCGGACGATCCATTTCTTTTCTTCCAGATCATTCAGGACGACGGTGATGGTCTGGCGGAGCATCCGGGTCGAGTCAGCGAGGACGGCCGGTTCCACGCCTTCCGGGTGATCGTTCAGATACTCCAGCGCCCACGTCGTGTTGAGTGAGAGATTCCACTTTTTCAGGATTTTCGCGTAAGCCATGTCGGTCATGCGCAGAAGTTCGAGGAATCGTTTCAGACATTGTTTCGGGGTCAGATTCGCCATTTTGTTCCGTCCGTCGTTTGTTCGGGATAAAATATCATCGATCCGGGAGAATGCAAACAGGCGCGCAGGACTTTTTCAGGGAAAAGAGTCTCATGCGATACTCCCGGTATTGCCGCGGTCCAGCCGCGAAGGCTGGTCGTGCAGAGCGCGAAATCTCCCGCCCGGAGCGGTTTCACCCGCTCAAAGACGAGAACTTGATTTATCAAGTCCGAGAGCTCCGGGCATCCCCGAAGGCAACCTCACGGGAGCGGCGGCTCTCGCTCCTTACGGAGCTCGTCCGTCAGCGGGGGAACCGCCGCCGCAAATACAAATGCAAAGAACATGAGGGCTCCTCGCCCTCAAACTCCCCGGCAGGGAAAATTTCCCTGCACCCCGGCAAACGAGTTTGCCGTCTTTGGAAATCAGAGACCGAAATGCTGTATTGCGGCCCGGATTCCGCGATGGAGGAAATCCATCACACGGTCGACTTCTTCCTTCGTGATGATCAGCGCAGGCGCGATCACGAGCATGTTTCTGTTGTTGCGGAGAATCATGCCGTTGTCCCAGCACCAGTCGCGGATCCAGCTTCCGGCGTCTACGCTCAGTGGCTTGCGCGTCTTGCGGTCCGCCATGAGCTCGACCGCCCACAGGGTGCCGATCCCCTGAACATCGCCCACGATCGGATATTCGAACAGCTTTTCGAGTCCGGCGCGGATGTATTTGCCGGTCTCGGCGGCGCGTTCGACCAGATGCTCGTCCTCGAAGATTTTGAGGTTTGCGAGCGCGGCCGCGCACGAGAGGGTATGTCCGCCGTACGTGCTTCCGCTGCGGAATTCGCTGCCGGGACCCTGATTGAACACGGAGGCAATTTTCGGAGTCGTGATGGCGGCGCCGAGCGGGAGGTATCCGCTGGTGATCGCCTTGCTGACCGTCAGGATGTCGGGGACGACGTTCCAGAGTTCGCACGCGAACCATTTTCCGGTCTTGCCGAAACCTGTCTGGACCTCATCGAAGATGAGGAGGATGTCGTATTTGTCGCAGAGTGCGCGCACTCCCTGAAGGTAGCCGTCCGGCGGCATGGGATACCCGCTGTTCGAGCCGGGAAGCGGGTCCATGATGATGGCTGCGACGGTATCGGGTCCTTCGGATTTGATCAAGGTTTCAAGCGCCTTGAGACACGCCATTCCGCAGGAACATTTTTCGAGTCCGAGTTCGCATGTCGAACATTTGACCTGCGGCGCGAAAAGCGAACCGAAAAGGAGCGGTTCGACCGGTTCGCGGAGGGCGCTGAAACCGGTGAAGGAGGTTGCCGCAAGCGTCGTGCCGTGATACGAGCCGCGTCGCGCGATGACCTTGTATTTTCCCTTGCGTCCGGTCTGCCAGAAATACTGGCGCGCCATTTTGACGGCGGTTTCGTTGGCCTCCGACCCGCTGTTCAGGAAGAAGGTCACGCCGAGGTCGCCGGGCGCGATTTCCGCCAGTTTCGCGGCCAGCGCGATCAGCGGCACGGCGAAGCCGTCGTGATAGTTCGGGAAGAATTCGAGGCTGTCCATCTGTTTCATGACGGCTTCCTTGATTTCTTTCCGGCAATGCCCGCAGGCGTTCGTGATGAGGGAGGAGAATGTATCGAGATACTTGTTGCCCTCGATGTCGTAAATATCGCAGCCTTCCCCGGCGGTGAAGATTTTAAGACACTTGTCCAAATCCTCGTTGCACATCCAGTGTCCGAGGACCTTTTCGCGACCGTCCTTCTTGAGGCGCGCGATTTCTTCGGGAGTATATTTCGGGAGAATCATTTCATCCGCTCCTTGCGTTACAGAATTTTGGAAGCCATGACGGAAATGGACTCGGTTCCCCAGACCGAGAAGCACGCGGCGTGATCGACGTAGATCAGGAGTTCGTCGGGTTCATCCTCATACTGGAACCCGCCGTTGGGCTTCTGGGTTTCGACCACGAATTGCAGGAACCGGAGGGAGGCGTCGCGGGCGCGTTCGTCGCCGGTGATCATGAAGTAATGCGCGGCCGCGAGGGCGCTCTTGCCGCTGCCCCAGTAGGCGAAGGCGTCGTCCTGACAGCGGAGCTTGAATTCGAGGAATTTGCGCGCGCTTTCCAGATAGGTCGGGTCCTTCGTGATCTGATACAGTTTGCACATGAGAAGCATGGAGAAGCCGACTTCCCAGTAGCACTGTTTGGTCTTGGCGGTGTCGATGAATCCGGCATCGGGGGAATCCGCCTCGGTATAGAGCGTGCCGTCGAGCTTCATCTGGAAATAATAGCGGTCGGCGCGGGGCTGCTGATTCTGCATGGAAAGACAGCACGCGGCGCACTGTTTCGCAAGCGCCAGATCACCCGCATAGAGGGCGGACACGCCGGTCCAGGCGGTGCCGATCGCGCGGATGACCTGATTCCCCTTGAAGTGCGGGAAACCGCCGTTGGCATACTGACAGCTCTTCAGGAAATTCCAGACCGGCACAGCGATGTCGAACCGTCCGAGCCGCTGGGCGCCCTGGAAGAGCCACGCATGCTTGTAGACGTCTCCATTGTAGGCTTCGAGCTGGCCGTCGGGCTGGAGCTTGTTTGCCTTGATCCAGTCCAGCAGTTTATGCCCTTCCGTGAAATGTCCGGTCAGCGACCACGAATACGCCTGTTTGTGATACGCGTCCACGGCATAGCCGTCCCAGATATAACCGCCGTCCGGTCTCTGGTAACTGATCTGGAACTCCACCGCTTTCCGAATTGCTTCGCGGCATGCGGCCACCTGATTTTTGATCGACTTCGACATCTGCTGTTTCCTTTCCCGGGCGTTTGCGCCCATTTTCTTGATCGGTTGATTCCGGAATGTCCGGAAGCATTAATTTTATATTATTATAAATGATATTTACTATAAGTCAAGTGAATTTTTAAAAAAAAGACGCGGAATGCAGGGAATGTGAAGAAAAAGAGAGGGAAAAAAAGGTCAGTCTGAATATTCGCGGGAGGAAACCGCATCGATCCATTTAGCGACGGCTCGGAGATCATGGAACTCCGAGAGGGAACGGGCTTCGACTTTCGGGAAGGCTTCCATCGCCATTCGGGCGAGGCCGTGTCCGGGGCCGAGCTCAAGGAAGATGCGGTTGCCGTAGGAATAGGCGGTTTCCAGACAGGCCTGCCAGTCGATCGTCCGGTGAATCTGTGAGGTCAGTGCGGAGACCGCCTTTTCGCGGGTGAAGACTTTTTCTCCGCTGATTCCGGCAAGGACCGGACTGCCGGAGAAGGTGAACGGAACGTCGTTCAGCATTTTTCCGAACGCTTCCGCCGCCGTATCCATGAACGGGGTATGCGACGCGACGGAGAGCGGCAGAAGCACGGTCTTGCTTGCGCCGCCATTTTGCGCCGCCTGAAGAAACGCCTCCGCGTCGGGTTCTTTCACGCCGATGATGAAATGGTCCCGCGCATTGACGATGGCTACATGCGCTCCGAAACGTTCGCAGAGCGGGTCGATGGAATCCCGTTTCAGGCCGAGGACCGCGACCATGGTCTGGGG
>CAYWZD010000064.1:0-1761 GCA_964462755.1 uncultured Victivallales bacterium
TTGAACTTGAACACCTTGAAGTCCGCATCCAGTCCGGCCCCGTTTTCCTTGTTCACAACCTTTGCGGCAATCGCCGCGCGGTTCAAGAAAGCGGTCCTGATCGCCATATAATCCGCATCCTCGTTGTCTACGAGCATGTCGAACTCGATAGACGCCGCAAGAAGCGTCGGATCCGACTGCTTGAGACCGCCGGAACCGCGGGTTGTGGTATCGCCCTCGTCCATTTCCAGATTGAGAGCCAGGTCTTTGATGTTTTCGACTTCCGTCGCGGCGGTCGCTCCGGCGACGCCCCTGTAGAGAATTGCATTCAAACCGATCAACATGATGAAATCCTTTCCTTTGAGTTCAATTTGATATCATTGCATTGCGCCACATCGGCGCTATCTTTCCCTGTGATTTCGTAAGGGCCGGCCCCATATACGGACGCGCCGGATACTTCACATCCTTGATTGGAGAATACGCCCTCATCATTCTTCGTTTCAACCTGGTTGCATGTCCCGCCATCTGTTTGGTAGGAATCGTTATCATTTTTACAGGAAACCCATTTTTGGGATCGCTCAACCCACGGCGGTGTCTGGCTAAGAAATAATCATAATTTGCGCGCATCTCCGTCCGAACTTCTTCATCCGTTTTTTTGAATTGACGAAATGAGACATACGCCCTGTCTCCCTTATGTATTTCCCTTTGATATTCCTTCGGATCCCATGTTCTCATCCGGAGGCTTCCGCCCTTCTCTTGCAACCTTGCAGCATTTCCGAGTCCGCCCTTGATGAGCACCGGGCCAATGACCGCGGTCATGTTTTTCTCGTCCACCGAAAACATGATGGATTTTTTGAAATCTATCATGCCGGTCGAGTGAGCATACGGCGGAGTTCCCGCAACAGAATGCTTGTCCGGATTCACCCGGCGGCGGATGCTGTTCCGGGCGACTTTGTAGATATACGCAGCCGCCCCGCGCAGAGAGGTTATACATCCCTTCCGCGCGGCTTCCCGAACTTTCCGATCATCGAAGTTCAACTTGACATTCAGCTTCATTGAAACGCCTTGAAGTAAAGAGTCAGGATCCCGGTGAACTGGCTCAGGGTTGAAATATGGTCGTGGACATACGCAGGATCGTTCTCGATCTTGAAACAGAACGTCCCCATGTTGTCCAGTTCGCGGTGCTTGAACAGCAGACGGATGGTTTCGAGCTTGTCCAGCATTTCCTTGAATTCGCTTTCGGAGGAAATGTGTTTCATCACGCCCACTTCGAAAACATAAACTTCCTCATCCGCCCGCTTCGAAAGCATCTCCGTCTTCATCGATACGGCGCAAACGGAAACCTGCATCCGCAAAGTGTCCTCCAGTTCGTATTTCGGAACGGAAACGACTTTTGCGTCATATTCTTTCAAGACTTCGGCGATCGCCGAAGCGATGTCATTGATTTTCGACATTTTCAACAGGCCCCATGTATTTGGTATGAATCCGGATTTGCTCTTCGTCGTTCCCGCGATACCGCCAGCAGGGTTCGTTGTTCGGGAGGCTTACGAGGTAAACCTTGCCGCCAATGTGAACTTTGTCTCCGATTTTCGGCCGCCAGTCTCCAAGATCAGCGGTCCGGACGATAAAATCCTTTGCGCGGTAGAAAACACTCACCCCGTAATCGTCCACGAAACGGAATTTGGAATTGCCCTCTTTCGCCGGAATATCCGACCGGACGGCGGCGCCGTCCCGGAAAAGCGAAACCGTCAGGCCGTGAAGTTCAAACGACCTCAGCTGTTC
>CAYWZD010000064.1:1861-13716 GCA_964462755.1 uncultured Victivallales bacterium
ACGGCGTTCAGAAGCACGGACACGGTCGAAGCCCCGGCGGTCGCGGCGGCAACCGCAACGCCCATGACCTTGTCGGTCCCGGAGTTGGTCGCGCTGGCACCGGTAACGGCGTTGTAATAAACCGGTGCGCCAAACGCGATCTGGTTTCCGTCCTTTTCGACGTCATACACGCCGACCGTGGCGAAATTACCGAGCGCTCCGGCAGGAATGTCGAGTTTGGCGACGGCGGCGACGTCTCCGATAAAAATCACGTCACCGGCCGCAACGGCCGAGGAAGGAATGTGGTCGATGGAATCGCCCTTCCGCTGATAAATGGCTTTCTTCATGATAAAATCTCCTGTGTGTTGTTGATTTTTGTTTCAATCCGCGCCGCCCCGCGGGGCGGCGACATTACGGACCCAGATCAGGCGACAACGCCGCTGTTGAACACGATTCCGCGATGTTCCTGTTCGCGGCATCCGGTATCGAAAAACGTCCGGAAGTTCATTCCGAGGCGATCGAAATCCGTGCTGGAGTGTTCGATCGTGGGAGTGCGCTTGCCCTGGAGACAGCCGAGTTCGAACGTGTCGATCTGGTTCGGATCGCCCCAGAGATACCAGCCGGTGGCGGAATGCCCGGGGTAGTTCGCATTCTGGAGATACGGGCTGGAAACGACTTCGAGGCCCCATCGGGACACGATGTTGAGCGCGGGGCCGGCGGCCGCTCCGCCGGTCAGCTGAAGGCTCTGCACAAGTTCCGCGGCGAGAGCGTCGAGATCGCTCGGGCAGACCAGATACTTCGGCAGAATGTTGATCGGATCGCCGTTCTTGTCGGTCTGCTTGAGATAGAGCGACCGGGCGACCTTGATGGCGGCGGCGGAAAGCGCGGTGTCCGTGCCGGTCAGATAGTTCTTGTGGTGAGCCGCTTCGAACAGCGCATAGCCGTCCGTCATGGCCGGGTTGGCGAGGAGACGGCTGAAGAACAGCTGGTCCAGCAGTTTGGCAGCCAGGGTGCCGAAGTTCGACGCGACCTTCATGAGCATGTTGAGATCGTCGTTGTAGAACATCTGGCGGGTGATGGTCACCTGCGTTCCGTAGGTATCGATCTGATTTTTCGCGGATTCTTCCGCAAACCCGGAATGCTTGATTTCGCCGTCCGGAGCGATTTTCTGCATCTTGCCCATCGCGGTGATCCGGTAGCGGTCCGATTCCTTGAAGTCGTTCAGGTCGCCCCAGGTGCAGAGCCTGGTCGCAATGACCGGCTGGACGCTGAAGTTCTGGAGGGCGCGCTTGTTGGCGACGTTGGAAAGGATGCCCGGCAGGCTGATGGTCGAGAAAGCGGCGTGGATCGTATCGTCACCGAAAACGACCGGAGTCTGCTTGCCTTCCATGCGGCAGCAGAGTTCGGCCAGTCCCTTGAGGGAAATTCCGCGAAGTTTCGCGGCGGCTTCAACGGCCTGTTCCCCGCAGTCTTTGACGACCACATCCTCGCCGATTCCGTGGGTCAGCGCGAGAGCGGCTTCGAGGCTCTTGGCGTTGATCGCAGGACCGTTGTGAATGATGATGTTGCCGGACGCGGAGGGGATGTTCTTCGTCTGTTTCTTGAGGGCGGCGACGATCTTCTTGGTGTCTTCGGCGGAATACCCGGCGGAAATGGCTTCCTCGGCGAGATCGGTGTAGTCGGTCCCGCAGGCGGCGCGGATTCCTTCGATACGTTCGGCTTCGGCTTGCGCACGCGCATCGATGTATTTCTGCGTGGCGTCTTTGACCTTGGCGTTGAGCTGCTCATCCGTCATTCCGGCCGGAGCGGAAGCGTCGACGGTCTGTTTCGGAGGAGCGGGGTTCGGAGGAGTGGCGGGTTTTCCGTCCTTCGCCTGAAGGGCGGCCGTTTCGTCGTTGACGCTGCTTCCGATTTTGGCCAGATGCGCCAGAATCGCGGCCTCGTCACAGTTGCCCAGGTTGTATTTGGCCTGGATGAATTCACGCAGTTTCTTGTCCATAGTATAGACTCCTTTGTTGGTTGTCTGGTTTGCGTGTTTCGGGATTATTAAACTTGCCGCGATTTGCAGGCTTGTTTCGGGATCGGCGCCGACCGCGACAACAGAGACTTCGCGGAGGCGGGTTTTCTTGATGTGGATGAACGGCCCCTGGAACTCGCGTCCGTTGATCGTCCGGGAATCTTCCGGATCGACTTCCTCGGCGGCGATGATTTCACATCCGATGGAAAGCTGCCAGTTATATTCCCGGCCCATCTCGATGACGTGTTTGGCCTCTTCGGACTTGCTGGCGATGCCGCCGGAGACGAAAAGCTGTCCCTCGCGGATCGCGGCGGCGACATCCCCAAGCTTGCTTTCGGGACTGTTGTCATGATTCAGCAGGAGCGGCGTCTGGGGAGTAATCTCCATGCCGCCGAGATCGACGATCATTTTCAACCGGCTCCACCACTGGCGGATTTCACCGCCGGAATAGGCGACGCCGTCGCATTTGGTCAGGTCGTTTGTCGTCTGGGCGGCCGCTTCGGCGCATTGAATGAATTTCCCGATTGCGGAGGCGGCATTGATGATATTTCCGGAAGGCATGATTTTTCACTCCTCTTTATTGTTTTCCGAACCGTCCGGGTCTTCTTCAGGCGCGGCGGGCGCGGGCGGCTGCGCATTGGATCCCGGAACGGGAAGTTTCAGACGTTTCATGATATCGAATTCGCGTTTCCGCTGGCGGAGAACGCTTTCGTAATCCTTGCCGTCCCGGGCGCATTCCTCCGAAAGGGTCGTCGTATAGTTGTTCAGCCGCTTTTCCTGTGCGGTCGCTTCCTTGACCGGGTCGACATGTTCGAATCCGTCCCACATCCAGGAATGCAGAATTTCATCCTCATACTTGTAGTCTCCCGGATATGCGATCCTGTCAAGCTGTTCAAACACATCCAGAAGCCGGTTCAGAATCAGACGCTCGATCTCGCCGCGCTCGGCATAGATTTTCTTGAAATAGGACTGGAAATCCAGTCGGCCGGACGCGTAATTGTAGGAACTGGAATTGCCTTTCGCCACATTGAACGGCATGGAAAGCGGACGGGCCGCTTCGGACAGTTTGGCATCGACGAACTGATCATACGTCTGCGTCGGATGCTCCGCCTTCAGCTGGTTCGCCTGCCAGCCCTCCGGAAGAGCCAATCCGGCGTTCCGGACCAGTTCCACCGTATCCATGAACTTGATCGGACTTTGAGCCGGCTGGCTCCCATTGGACTCCGGGTCAAGGTTCGTCGAGAGCAGGAAGGAAATTTCGGCGGCGGTTTCAGCGGCGGAAAGCACGGCGTTCGTGAACCGCCGCAGATCGTTGAAAATATTCAGGGTGGAGGCGATTTCCGAAAGTCCGCGATGCTGTCCGGGCCGCATCAGGTGCGCGTAATGGATCACATATTCGGCGGCAAACGGCTCGAAGGAATCGCCGGAAATCAGATAACCGTTCTCCCCGGGATGGATTTTCCAGAACTTGTATTCCGTAGGATTGCCGTATTCGTCGTAACTGATTCCGTCGAAATGCTTCAGCACGCCGTTTTCATAGAATTCCGGGTTCAGGCTGGCGTTCACTGCATCGCCAACCTGTTCGGATTCAAAAAGATTCACGGTCACTTTAACGTGACTCTTGATCTTCGGATTGCGTCCGATCCGGAAAAAGACTTCGCCGTCGCGGGCCTTGGTGATGCGGGCGATTTTCAGTTTCGGCGTCAGTGCAATGCCTTCCGTCCACTTCCGCCAGCGCATTTCCCGTCTCTGGAGATTCTTGCGGACCTTCTCATCGAGGTTCTCGTCCGCCGTATCGGACACAAAAAGCTGAAGGCGCGGACCGGTTCCGATCGCGGCGTCCGCCAGCGTCTGGAGAATGCCGTCCGCATATCCGTTGTTCGAACATTCGTAACGCGCGCGGGAAATGATCGTCTTCCGGACATCCTCGGTCAGCGCGGAATCGGCGGCGAGGTAGTCGGCGTTTTTGAAATGCCGTCCCGCTTCCGGGGACCGTTCGGCGGAATCGAATTTCCCGCGGACGGAGACCGCATAGAACTTTTTCGGATGATGGGTGGAAGCAGTCGTCACTTTTCGGGTCCCTGGGTTGAAATTTTTACGCCTCCGACACATCCGAAGGCGTTCTGAATGGAGACCGCGCTGCGGCGGGCGAACCTGATGGCTTCGATCTGCTCCGCCGGCGAATGCATGACGACGGATTCGCCGTCATTGGTATACTGCTTCGGCTTGGAAAGGCCTTCGAGCAGTTCGTCTTCCGCCTGTCTGATTTTCGATTCGTCCGCCATGCGCCAAGTCTCCAAAATAATTTTTTCTGTCATATAGTATATACACCGCGACACTAAAATGACTTTTTCCACGCTCAATCCGCATGCGGAAACGGGAAAACGGAGACAAAAAAAACGCGGCGGAAATCCGTCGCGGTGAGGATAAAAAAATCCGAGCGGGGTTACCGTCCGGATGCTTTGGGAACAATTCTTTTCAGTTTTGCCGGTATCTCTGGACGAGCCAGGCCGTCAGCTTCATGAAGTTTATGGTGCCGTCCGGATTGACCGGCGCACCTTCCCGAATCAGCATTTCCAGTTTCTTTATGGAAATCGACTCGGATCCATTCTCCCGGAACCGGGAAACCACTTCCTTCTTCGTAAGGTTCCCGACTTCTTCCGGAGAGATCGGGGATTCTTTTTTTTCTGAAACAAGACATTTTTTCATTCTGAAAACTCCATTCGTTTGATTTTTTCAGAATACGGCCTATAATAAGGTTGCCGCATTCTGCGTCGTTGTGGGTGAGGCACCGGGTCGTAAACGTTGCCTCGTTTACGGCCCCCTTTATTCAGGTATCTTTTTTCTTCGGACGCCCTCCCTTCAATCCGTTTTCCCTGCTGGCTTTCTTTTTTGCTTCAGATACCCCTTTCATTTTATACTGTCCACGCTTTTTCTGTCCGCAGTAAGGACAGATTTCGCCCGGTTTCAAATTGATTTTATGTTCCGTAGCAACCTCCTTCCTTGAATTTCAGCATTACTATAACCTAATTAATTCTGGTTATCAAGCAATAAAAATGGAAAAAATGCAATAAAACAATGAATTGACTTTTCTGTGGAGTGGCTGTATATTGTGAAAAGAGGTGAAACCAATGCCAGGGGCTGAAAAATATACCATCATACTTGAACGAGAAGGCGGGATCCACCCTGGAGATGTTCCGGCGGCAAAACTGGCCGAACTCCTACGTGTCCTTGCACGACAGTTTGCGGATGGTGATGAAGACTTCTGTCTCTCCGCGATGGAAGACAACTGTGTTCGAATGGATTTTAGGATCCACACAGCAAAGGTAAGAGCAACCACTATAATGTTCGCTGCATTTCTTACAGGGCAGCTAATAGCATCGAATTCTGCTATTCTTCGTAATCTCGCTGAGATTGACCGTGTCCGCGCAAAGTTCGATGGTGTCTCAATTACCTTTCCGGCTGTAGAAAATTATCCGGCGGTCACAGTGCCACCTGACAGAAAACTTTCCGATATGATTAGGCCGGAACCGAACATTCACTTTCAGCATACGGTTTATGGAAAAGTTGTAGATGTTGGCGGTGACCGTCCGAATATTCATATCAAGCCGCTGGGCGGCGGCGCAGAGATTATCTGCGACTGCACTGAGGAACTTGCCGCTGAAGTCGCCCACCTACTTTATTCCATTGTCGGTATAACCGGAGAAGTTACCAAGAGTATTGATCCGATTCGGATGAAAGCGCTCGCACTTCTTCCATATCGGAAGCCTACCCGTAATCCATTCGAAATTCTGAAGGAGGCCGGAGCAGGAAAATATTTTGAAAGCGAAAGCGTGGAGGAGTTCATGCGAAAGGTTCGCGGAAACGACGGTGACGACAATGCCTGACGAACTTCTGTGCATCGATACAAATGTCATGATATGGGGAATCCTGCAAAATGGCAAGACCGAAAAGGAAACGCTTATGATCGAAAAAGCTTCTTCGTTTCTTGAAAGAGGATTCGAAGAAGGAAAAAATTTCGCAATTTCGATAATAACTTTTTCTGAATTTATGGTTCAGATTCCGCCGGAAGAAAGGGCTTTCTATCTCGAACTCATTTCAAAAAATTTCATATTGCTTCCTTTCAGTGAGGATGCTGCCCTGAAAGCATCTGAAATATTTCGAGACCAGTATCAGAAAATGAAAAGTGCCTATCATGGGATGCGCGGCATTCTGCGTCCCGATATTCAAATTCTTGCATCCGCGCTTGTATCTGGGAATGTAACACTGATAACCGAGGACGCTCCATTTATTGGACTTGCAGGGAAATATCTTTCAGTGTCAAGCCTTCCTGAACCACCAATGAGGCAACAACCACTTTTTTGATTGCAAAAAAAATCCGCTTGCTTCGACAAATGAAAACGT
The DNA here is from genome assembly GCA_964462755.1 of uncultured Victivallales bacterium. Lineage (GTDB taxonomy): Bacteria > Verrucomicrobiota > Lentisphaeria > Victivallales > UBA1829 > SIG94. The sequence continues at coordinate 8,262 of CAYWZD010000064.1, forward strand.
AGATAGTTAAGTTGCATATTTCATATTTTTTTAGGCCAATGCTCTCTTATTTTTGCTTTCCAAGGATCAATGCCATTTGAATATACATCATTAAAACGGTCAAATTTTTCTATCATTACATAGGAATTAGGATTGATCCAATTTGTAATTTTGAGCAAATAATCATGTTGTGATGGAAGGTCTTTCCAATGGATAATTCGCTCATGGTGAGAGATACGATTACGCAACAGAAGTAATTTTCCCAATATCGGATGCAGGTCATTAACTGTTCTTGTTTTTGCAGGACAATTACAAAAAACATTTTTCAATATATAAGGCTGATATGGCATCTTTGAATATTTTCTACTTAACAACGATACCCAAAAACCTAAATTTAGTTCTGCAACAAGCCTACCATCAATTGGTTTTTTCCCATGCTTAGCTAAGGTGTTCAATGCTTTTTCTAATACATCGTTTCCTTCATCCACAAATGTTAAATTATTATACCAGTCATCTGTTCCCGTTTTAGATTTATTGTACAAAACAAGTGTCTGATTAATTTTATTACGAAAGATAACTTCAAATATATGAAGAGAAGCATATAAGGCTTCACTAAGTGCTATATTCCAAAGATAACGAGCTAAAACAGTACATTCATCAACCCTATCCGCGCCATAGGGTGAAAGACGTTCTTCTGAAAGTGCTTCTTGAATCTGATTAAAAAATGTAACTTCCATAATATTCTTTATTCTCCTATATTCATTTGTTCCCTCTTTTTCCAAAAAATTCCAAAAAAATTCATTTTTGGACTTGATTTTATTTATCAAACAGTTAAATTTACACTTGTAAGCCTCGGAATTCCTTCTCCCGACTTGTTCGGTGCTAGGAGCCGGGGCATTCTTTTTTTTATTTTATTTTTATTCATTCTTTTTATTTTCATGTTTAAAAAATCCAACCAACTTGAAGTTACTACGGGTGCCGCAGAAATACGATAATTATTTTATTACTGTAATCTATGTCGATTATTTTTCAAATAAAACTTTTCAAAAAAAACAATTCTTACCTAGCGGTGAAGCGACGACCTGGGGCAAAGCGGGTTCCGGCAGAGAAGCGGCGGGGAGAACCGGAATCAGGTGGCGATGTCCGGGACACGGATCCGCACGGGGCCAGCCGAGAAAAGCCGTCCGTGAAAAGATTACATCCCCGTTCGCTGGCGGCAACCATGCAACCGACTCCGCAGTCGAACCAATGGTTTTCCCGCCCGGGAAGCATCTTCCAGACGTCAATGGTCCGGCCGCGACCGGAGGTCGGTTCGCTCTGTTCGGAAGAAAGCTGTTCCGCCAGAAGCCGATGCTGTTCCTCGTCATTTCCGAAAATCGTGAGACTTCCCGGATCGCCCGTCGCGGTGAACAAACGCTCCCGGAAAAACGATTTCCAGAAGTTCGTATCATAGAGGATGTAACGGATGCTCCGCTTCTTCCGGACGTTCGGAATCATCCAGTTGAAGCCAATCCGATCGCCCTGATTCTTCCGGTATTCGGTGAACGGCCTCTGCAACGCAGTGATTCCGACGCCCTTGCTCGGGAACAGAACCACGGCGTGAAGGCTTTCCCGGCAGAACTGAAAAACGATGTCGGTCGACCGGCCCCAGCCGGAGTCCACAAGACATCGCTCGATGTGAAGTTCGGCGCCGTCCTCCCGCCGCCAGACACGGGCGAGATAATCGTCGGTCAGATCCTTGAGCGCAGCGTAAAGCGACGCTTCAAGTCCGGCGCCGGGATGCAATGCGGAATAGGTCGGGTTGGCGTTGGAAAGGGAGAAGTAGCGGCGCCGCTGGTCCGGGAACGCGCCGTAATCGACGATCCAACAGGTGAAGTCTTCGGAAAACGCGCAGACCATCCAGTAAAGCAGATCCTTCTGCACGTCGATGAACATGGTCAGGCGGTCCGCGGCGGCGGGAACTTCCCCGCGCGGCCGGTTGTTCATTTTGTCCCAAACATCCTGAACGGTCATTTTCTCCTTTTCACCGGAATCCTCCGGAATCGGCTCGTTCTGGTATTCGGCGTAAAAGGTTTCCTTGTCGCTGATGTAAATATTCATCGCGTGCTGGATGCCGGAAATCTCGTCAGGCTGGTATCGTTCCGGCCAGGAGGCCACCGCGCCCTTGTCCATTTCCGCGCGGTGCGCCTGGTAGAAATCCGTCGCCTCCTGAATATCCCCGTTCGCGCGGAAGGACTCCGCCCAGATTTCCCGGTAACGGTTCCACAAGTCCATGTTCTCCGGGAACGAGACAAGGAGCTTCCGGCGTTCGCCGTTCCATTCCGGATGCTTGTCTTTGTTCAATATCTCGTCCGCCATGTCTCCGGGCCGGATGACCGTGCAGGGCATAACCCCCGAAATTTTGACGCGCGGGCCGGCAAGGCCCAGAATCGCACCGGCAAGGATTCTCAAGCGTTTCCGGTTCTGCTCCGGACTGGCGGCCGATTCGTCATTCTGCGGGTCGTCGATCAGCACGAAGTCCGGACGGATTTCCGTCCCGTTATTCACCCGGAACGATTTCATTCCGCGGATGCGTCCGGTGATTCCGACCGCCTTGATGGTCGCCCCGCTCGCCTTGCTGCCCTGAATTGTCGGCAGAACAATGAAATCCGTCCACGTAATCCACGTGCGGCGTCCACCGCAAAGCTGGCCATCGCATCGGTTGTTGATCCCGTCCAGCGCCCGGACCGGATAGCAGACTTCCGGGAAATCCTCCGCAAGAAGTTCGTTGGTTTCGATTTCATTCTTGATCACAGTCAGGATTTCGGCCGCGGCCTCTTTCCCGTCACCGACGAGAACCGGGAAAGAACGGTAGCCGTAAAACGTCGCCCATATCGCGGCATGTTCGCAAATCGCCGTTTTTCCCGTCCCACGCGGCATCGCCATGGCAAAAAGTCCGCCGAGCAGTAGCGCGGTTTCGATTTTCCGGATAATCTGGAGGTGATCCTCCGACCACGGAAGGTCAAAGACAAGCGGAAAATACGTCTTCAGAAACAGAGCGAGGTCCCGTTCGCATTTCTTTCGCCGTTCCGGCCGGGCAACCTTGGGAATCATCCCGATGTCGCGCCCGGAGGTGCTGGCCTCCGCCGACCGTTTGCGGGCCGCCTCCTTGATGTCTTCATAAGTCCGCGGCGTAACGGTCTTTTTCTCCCTTTCCTGAATTTCGTCGAAAAGCCAGGCCGCATACTTGAACAGGTTGATCGTCTTGCCGTCCGGGTCGCCGGCGATCCGGTAGCCCGCCTTGGACAAATGGCGGTTCGCCTGGTTGTCTCCCATGACTTCGCCCAGGTCCCGGAAGGAATTCAGATGCCGCGTCAGTTCGCGGGGCGTCATTTTCAAGATGTTCGCCATAAACTATTTCCCCTGCGAATAACGTTTCACGAGCCATGCCGTGAATCGAATCAGATGAATCGTTTCGTCCGGATTGACCGGAGCGCCTTCGCCAACCATCCGCTGAATCGCGGCCGCCGTGGCGGTCCCGCTGCCGGACTTTCGGAGAAGGTCCGCCATGACCTCCGGCGCCAGCGCGGAAAGAGTCTGTTTTTCATTCAGCGGCGCCATGATTCCTCCGCTGGAGAGTTGAGCCAAAAAATAAATTCTGCAATGTTTGTTTTTCGGCACTTTTCCGCTTCCGATTTTCTTGCAATTCGATTTTCCGGTGTTGACATTATGCAACAATCAGAAACGAAAGGACAATGATCACAATTTTCAAAACGTAACGCCGCCAGTTTCTCCGGACTTTCTGTAATGCAATCAAAATTGGTTTTTATCTTTCCGACAAACGGAAAATGCGCCTTGCAGTCTTTGCAAACAAAAAAATAAGTCACATGGTTATGTGTTTTGCGGTTGGAAATATTTTCGCTTCCGCATTTTGGGCACTTGTTATTCATTCCGCATCATCCTCCGGTGTCAGCGTCTGCCAGTCGCATCCTTCGCCATGCGTGAACTCGGCATACCGTTTCCGGATCGCATCTACGAAACGCTCGTCAAGTTCCATGACGAAGGCAATCCGTCCGGTCTGCTCGGCGGCGATCAGCGTGGATCCGGACCCGCCAAAGGAATCGAGGACGGTTTCGCCTCGCTGCGAGCTGTTTTTCACGAGGTAGACCAGCATTTCGACCGGCTTCGTGGTGGGATGGTCGATGCTCTTCGTCGGCTTGTTAAATTCAAGAACCGTAGTTTGGCACCGGTCGGAATACCAATGATGCGCCGCACCGTCCTTCCATCCATAGAGGCACGGCTCGTGGCGGAAATGATAGTCGCAGCGGCCGAGCACCAGCGCGTTCTTCACCCAGATCAGGCACTCGCGCACCTTCAACCCGACATCGTGGCAAGCCCCGCGAAAGTTGTAACCCTCTGTGTCAGCGTGAAATACATAATACGAAGCGCCCGGCTTCATCGCCTCCACCGCCAGTGCGAAACTGTCGTTCAGGAACACCCGGAACTTCCCATCGTCCATGTGATCATTCTGAATTTTCATTTTCGATTCGGTCTTCCCTTCGTAATCGACGTTGTAGGGCGGGTCCGTCAACCACAAATCGGCAAGTTGGCCGTTCATCAGCCGGAGGATGTCCGCCTTCGCGGTGCTGTCGCCACACATCAGCCGGTGCCGCCCGAGAAGATACACTTTCCCGCGGACGCTGACAGGCTCCTCCGGCGTTTCCGGGATGGAATCCGGGTCTGTCTTCCCTTCCGTGACCGGGTCCTCGTCCCGGAGAATCTGATTCAACTCCCTGTCGGAAAACCCGAATTCCGACATATCAAAGTCGGACTGCGTCAGAAAATCAAGCTCTGTCTGGAGGCTCGCTTCCATCCAGCGGGAAAACTCGTGCGTCCGGTTGTCCAGCAGCCGATACAGCCGGATTTTGTCCGGAGTCAGATGGTCCAGCGGTTTGACCGGGACGCGTTTCAGACCGAGCTTTTGCGCGGCCAGAAGCCGGGTGTGTCCGGCGACAATCACCCGCTTTTCCAGACCTTCCACCGCGATGGCGTTGCACCAGCCGCATTCCCAGAGCGACTTGGCAACAGGATCCACCGCGTCGGTATTGTCCCGCGGGTTGTTCTCGTATGGAATCACCGTTTCAATCGGGACGACATGGTCAAATCCGGTCAGGCTGGCTTCGATCATGTCGTATCCGCTTTTCGCCCCCGCGACGGATTTTTCTGTTTTTGGCGAATCGTCAATCTTTTTGCGTGTCATTTTGATTTTTTCCTTTTTCGCAATGTGTTTTTGGGCGTTTGGATCCCGAAATCGCCCGCTGAAAGAAAGTGTGTCCTACTTTCCGGCCCCTTCCCGCGACATAGAGGTCGAGACCCCTTTCGGGAGGACCCGCGACCTCCCCCCCCCCCACCCCCCCCCTTGGTCGCGGGCGTTGGCCCTCGCCCCCCTGCCCCCCGCCCCAGGGAGTCGAACGCCTCTCGCCGCGGTTCCAAAGGC
>CAYWZD010000065.1:0-13651 GCA_964462755.1 uncultured Victivallales bacterium
CGGAACATATTTCCGACCGGATGATTGTATTGCTGCACTGGAACATGTATTATATTGAAAACGCCGACATCATCGCTGCTGCAGTCAGAAAGGTGTCTGAAAACAGAAAAGAGCTGGAGTGACTCATGAAAGCAGGTTTTGCCAAATTCGATATTACGCCACGCACGGGAGTCGGTTTGTATGGATTCGGTCCCTTCCTGAACCGCAATTCCATCGCGGTCCGCGACAGAATCGAGGCCCGGGCCGGAGTCTTCGAACTCAACGGGAAACGAATCATCATGATCGGCTGCGATCTCTGCACCCTTCAGGCTGAAACCTGCGCAAAAATCCGCGAAATCATCATGGCAAACCTCGGCGGACTCGGAAAATCGGACATCCTGATTTCCACAAGCCACACCCATTCCGGCCCGGCCACGGTGGATTCGGACATGGGATGGGGAGTTCCCGATGCGCCCTATATGGAGATCCTGCCGTATAAAATCGCACAGTCCGCCATCGACGCATTCGGAAAACTGGAAGAAGTGACCGTTTCCTCCGCGCTGGTTCCCTGCCGTCATATCGGGCTGAACCGGGTCTACGACAAGGATGCGCCGCCTCTCGAAGATGTCCTGAACGAGGACTGGGAACCCGAAAAACCGGAACTGACGGACACGGAATGCCGCGTTATGCGTTTTGACGACAGCAACGGAAAAATGAAAGGCTTCATGGCCTATTTCGGGTGCCACCCCGTCGTCTGCTGCCAATCCAGCCGTTACATTCACGGCGACTATCCGGCAATTGCGATTCACTCCCTGATGAGGCAATTCCCGGAATCGACGGGAATTTTTCTCCAAGGCGCGGAGGGGGATGTCAATTCAGGCTGTGTCCATAAAGGGGAAAATGAATCGCTTCTCGCGCTGGATGTGTTCGCCGGTCGGTTCGCCAACGCGATCCGGAATGGACTTGCCTCCGCCCGGCCGTTGGAGATCGACACCCTTCTTACGTATTCCGGTGTATTCGAATTTTCCACCCGTGTGGATTTCACGATGGAACACCTGAAACAGCTTCAGGAAGAGTATGAAAGCGTCCTCCATTCGCCTTCCGCAAACGATGCCGCGCACGAAGTCAGAATCAAGACCGTCTACCTTCTCGGGATCAAGAAAATGATGGCGTTCCCGCAATCCGGCGAAAAACCCGTCGTCAAAGCGGAAATTCAGGGGATACGCATGGGACCGCTTGAATTTCTCGGGGCTCCTTTCGAGATCATGCAGGCCATCAAGAATGATACGTTTTCGAAGGTCCGTTCCGGAATGCCGATGGTGATGAGCCTATGCAACGGCGCATGCGGTTATGCCCCGGACCAGCAGTCCATCAATGCCACACTGGAAAGGGCGAACCGGGGCGGTTACGAGGCGGCGATGGTTCCCCTCATGCAGGGACGTCTTCCCTATGCGAATATCCACGAGGAGCTGGTCAAGGCTTTTTGCGAAGCGGACAGGATGCTTCATGGATGATTCATGTGGGAGGCGGAACAATTTCATGTTCAAAAAGAGACCCCTGTTCCGCATTGAGCACACGTTCTGTCGGGAACAATTGTTTTTCATGAAGAATAAATCTTAAACCAGGGAGGCAATAAGATGAAGGAGCAAATCTCATGCCGGAACCATTGGATCTTCTGGAAACGGATCCAGCGGCGGACTTCAGGAAAATTCACATTAATAGAACTCCTGGTCGTCATTGCGATCATCAGTATTCTGGCGGGAATGCTTCTGCCGGCACTGAATCTTGCCCGCGTCAAAGCCACCACCATGAGCTGTACAAACCAGATGCGACAATTCGGGATCGTCGCCGGATATTACAGTGACGCCTACAGGGACTGGATTCTGCCGACGACAGCTTATCCGGGAACGACCGGCGTGGGAACTTTTCCAGGCCATTGGTTCATGCGGCTGACAGAGTTATCCTCGGGAGGTTTGAAGCACAAGGGAAATGCGGAGAAAGATACTTATAAAAGTTCTTTCCGGTGTCCCGGGGAACCCAACTCGTTTTCCGGCACATGGAGCGCCAGCATGAACGGTTATATGTTCACTCATTATGTGACGAACGTCCGTTTTTCCGGAAAGGCCGACAGTTCCGATTCAAATGCAAACAAGTTCAGGAAAACAGGAGCGGTAAAACAGCCGTCTGAGACTGTTTTTATCTTTGATTCCATTCTCCGCGACAGCATCGGAGCCTCCCAATACACCATGATGGCTTACCGTCACGGAACGAAGCGGGATCTGCGGGTCAACGGGCAGACAGGAATCTATCCGACAACGTCTCAGAGTCTCGCCAATGTACTGTATTTTGGCGGAAATGTCACAGGCAGAAACGTAGCCTATATGAATATGGCGCCGAATGCCTCCACTTCATTTACGAAAGGGTATGATCCGGATGCTTTTGTCCGCCCGTTTGTTCCATGAAAATCTTTTCCAGGTCTTGTGAAAAAAAATCCTCTTCTGGAAGGTGTGTCATGAAATCAATCCGCCTCTCGATGTTTCTCTGTTTCCTGTCCGTAATGAGCGTCGCCGCCATGGATGAAAATCTTTTTCGGAATCCGGACTTCAAGGTCTTTCCATATGCAAGGGGAAAGATCACCGCCCTTTACAGTCCATGGTATACCACCCTGAAATTCGACATAGACAAAGGCATGAACGGCGGACGCGCCCTGTGCGGAAAAACCTCCGACACGGAGAAAGTTAAAAACAACCAGCTTTCCAGCGAAGTTAACATCCCGAAGGCCGGAAAATATCTTGTCACCATCAACTACAAGGCGGATGCACCTGTGGAACTCCTCAGATGCCTGCGTGTTTTTAAAAATGAAAAGGGCAAGGACGATTATCAGGTCTCTCTTCAGGAACAGCCCGCGCCCGGAAAATGGACCACCTTGATGGCCGAATTTGAATTCAAAGAACCCCAAAAAGCAACAATCGCCTTCCAAGCGCATACCAAACATGCAACAACCCTCTGGTGGGATTCTCCTTCGATCGTGAAAAAAGAGGAATGAATCGGTACGCTGAATCCTGAATCAAAGGAAAAAGGATTGAAACTATAATGTCATTAAAACGGCTCACGGTCGGTATTCTGCTGTTCTTTTGCCTAACGCTTCCCGCGGAAAACCTCTTCCGCGGCGATGCCTCGGCGGAGGCTGAAACAGATTCTCTGACGACAGGAACTTTTTCCGGAGTCGGAATCGTTCCGAAGGCATGGGATGACAAAGAAGCATTCCACGGCAAAAAAAGCGTGCGTGTGGATTGGGATGCCCGCAACAGAATCCAGTATTCGGAAAAGTATACCCCGTCAGGGGCCCGCTGGATGAACCATTTCATCGGATTTGACACGCCCGACCTTAAGCAGGGAGAAAAATATACCGTCTCTTTCTATGCGAAGGCATCGAAGGACAATTATCCGCTGACGCTGATTGCCTATCCGAATGCCGGATGGATTTACTTCGATGGAAACAAGGGGCTGTATTCAAAAAAGGTGATTCTCTCGAAGAACTGGAAACGCTGCATCCTCACATTCATACCACACTTCAAAGCCAATGCACTGAAACAGGGATACAGCATCATGCTTTCCTTTGCGGATTCTCCGGTCGGGAGTGTATGGTATGACGCCGTCCAGGTCGAACGGGGAGACACAGCAACGGCATTCACTCCGGGGTCGGACATGACGGCGGGCGTGAAAATGAATTCCTCCGACTGGACGAATATTTATCTGAAAGGCGAACCGGTAAAGGCAGCAATTCATGTCGCCGGAAAAGGCCGCGCCCTGCTGAAATATCGGATATTGGACTATCTCGGCGGCACGGTTTCCGAAGCGCAGGAAAATATCGATGGAGAAAAAACGCTGTATCCTGAGATCCCTTCCGCACGGCTCGGATGGTTCAAAATCGTTGCGGAATTGATGAAGGATGGGGAGAAGGTCTCGGCGCATTCCGCAAACTATGTCGTCATAAATCCGCCAGTAAAGATCGCGCGGGGAATCGAACCTTTCTGCGGAATCATCGACCATGACGGGATGGATCATTATGAACGTCTCGTCAAACTCGGAGTGAAGCGGAACCAGGTGCGCGCCCCGTGGAAAACAGCCGGACTCTCTGGACTGGAACCGGAACCCGGAGTATACGATTTTTCCCGTTTCGAATGGTCCCTGAAAAAAGGTCGCGAATACGGCTTGAAAAACAAAGTCATCATGAGTCCCTTTGCCGCGCCTCTTTGGTATTTCGACAAAAAAGAACTAGAGAAGGCACAAAAGGACGGTGGCGCAAAATATCTGGTGCCGGATTCCTCCAAACACTCCGCATGGACAAAACTGATCGGCATGATCATGAAACGCTATGGAAATATGATCGATGAATTCGAACTGGGGGCGGAAGACAATGGACATCTGGGACATAGCGGATATTACATGGCACTTTATCCCGATGGAATCAGACCGGATGCCCGCGGTGTGGGATGGCTTGTCGGAGGAAAAGTCTTTGACGATCTCTGCGGCATGGTGAAATCAGGGGCGGCGGAAATCCGAAAGTATGATCCGAAAATGAAAATCGGCGCCATCCGTCCCAGCGAAGGAAGAGAAGGCGACGACTGGTTTTTCGTGAAAGAGATGTTCAGAAAAATTGGAAAGGACTTCAACGTCTTTCCATGCGACCCGTATCTTGCCATGCCGTATAATTATGGTCCCGACATCAAATCGCATCAGGGAACCCTTGACGGACGTTTTCATACGGCGAAACTGGCAAAGGAATTCGGGGAAAAATACGGCTGCGGTCAGCCTTACTATATCTCCGAATGCGGAATTGCCGTTGACGTGCGGTATCCGGATGAATCGCCGTGGCGCGCTTTTCAGGCGGAAATGACGGCAAAGGACCTTGTGACGTCGCGCGCAGCGGGTTTTTACGCCTATGACTATTTTCAGGGGATCGGAGCGGTGGGCGGCGGCGTCGAACCCTATTCGTTCTACATGGTGCAGGACCAGAAAATACAATCCATCGCGGCGGCATACAGCGCGGCGGCGCAGGTGGTTGAAAATGTAGTGGAAACGAAATGGATCGTTCCCGACCGCGTCGCCCGGATCGCGGTGTTCCGGAAAAACGACGGCAATGCCGTAGCCGCCGTCTGGGCGGATAAGGGATATTCCATGCCCCTGCCCGGAAAATTTTCTGCAACCGACATGATGGGGAACCCGATCCATCCCGGAAAAGACGGAACGATTTCTCTCTCCTCCGCCCCGATCTATGTATGGGGAATCAACTATGCGGAACTCTGCTCGGCAATGGAAAAAGCCCACCCGGAACATGCGGAATTCTGCACCATCCTGTTTCGCATGAAAGACCGGAATACCGGCAGTCTGAAACTCCTGAATAATTCCAGGTCCAGAGACATGGTTCTCAATGTAAAGATCACGGACGGAACACAGACATACACCAGACGCATTCCTCTTCCGCGCGACTCTTACGGCATCTGTTCATTTCCTGTTTCAGGGTCCGACATCAAAACCGCCGTTTCATGTGAAGGCAGAAAAAGCGTCATGACGCGGGAGTTCAAAGTCCCCTCCTTTATCCCGATCAGGCAAGGAAATGTCCCAACCTCTCCGATTGGAAGCGTGGAGTCGCGGTCGGACATATATCCGCCCTCCGATCCGTGGGTTCCGTGGAATGGTCCGTCCGATCTCAGCGCGAAAATATTCGCTTCATGGACCCCGGAAAAACTGCTTCTGAAAATCGAAGTCACAGATGACTTTCACTTCAACAAATTCAAGGAAAGCACTTACCGGGGCGATTCCATACAAATCGGAATCGATCCGGAAAACAACGGATCATTCCATCTCTCGAGCGTGGCAAAACCGCTCGCACCGGACGACGTCGAGTTCGGAATTGCGCTCGGAAACGATGGAAAGCTCTACCGCTCCAATTCCTTCGGTTCGACGGAAATTTGTACGGACGGAGAATTTACTATCCGGCGTAACGAAGAGAAAAAAACAACGGTCTATGAGATTGCCATTCCATGGAAAAAACTCAATATCACCCCCGTATCCGGAATGCTCTTCGGGATGTCGCTCGTCATTTTTGACGATGACTCCGACATGGGACAGACATATTTTGCCCCCGTTGGAGAAGGTGTCGCCGGAAGCAAGAATCCCGGTTTTTACCGGAAATATATACTGGAATAATGGATGTTGCATATCCCCCGCATGGAAATTTTCGAGGTTGTTTCCGGCAGTCGAACATGAGAAGGCTGCATGACACTCTTTTCAGGAACGCAAACATCATAAAACATTTGTCCGGGTTGACAGCGGGAAAAATATAACGATACGGAAAAACATCCTCCGTCCGCGCATCAGATAAGGCGGATGGAGGATGCTGCTGTCACAAACAGCGGAAGATGGGGTTATTCCTGCCGGAACTCCAGAATAACCGGAATCCGTGGGGGGACCTTCAATTCAATGCAGGAACCGGAGGCATTCGCTTTTGCGGTAAAGGACTGATTCGCCGGATATAAAGCATGGAAACGGCCTTTGTCCAGTTTGAACTCATTTCGGTCAAGAATGACGGAAACCGCCTGTTCCTGTTCGGTGATATTGTAGAGAACCAGCGCGCAGGAGTTATCCGGAGCCCGCCAGGTATTCCCGAGAACCGGAGGCATCAGGATATTGAAAAAGCGTTCGCTGTAGGAAATGTGCCATTTAACCGAAATTTTCGCAACCGCGGATTGAATGACAGGCGGACGCATCATGCGTCCGTAGATCAGGAATTTCCCGGCGACACGGTAGGCGGCATACCGCTGAAGGGAGGAACTCAATGCCGTCTCGTGATTCTCATAGCGATAGAGCAAGCTCATGATGTTCCAGCCAGGCTTGACGCCCCAGCAGAAGGCCAGTCCGTATTTGGCGACATAGCCGAGGGCGTTGTCGCGTTCTACATCCCAGCGGCTTGGCCAGACACTATACATGACCGTGTAATCGTGATAGACCGACTGGGCCATCGGCACGGCAGTCACGCGGTCGCCTTCAAGATATGCGTTGGTGGTATTGCAGACCAGATAGCCGTCCAGATGGGCGATGTTGCCCTCCCAGAAACTTTCTGAGGTGAAGCAGAATTCCGGATTGATTTTCCGTGCCCGTTCACGCAATTCGCCCATCAGGGTCTGGTTGCCTTTGACATAACCGACGCCGCCGCCTGATTCTTTGGAACACGCCGGAGTAAAGTTCAGGTAAGTGCCGCCGTGGTTGCCCGAATCGAGATAAACGGCATCGAACCCGGCTTCCGCCATCTGCACGACGACATCGCCCAGAGACTTTCTCCAGAGCGTGCCGGGATAAGCGATCAGATCCTCGGTTTTCTGGGAAGCGGGAGCCGACCATTTGAGAGACTGTCCGAAATAGTTGCGGACCAGATTACGCTCGGCTTCCACGGCCTGTTTCCGGAAACTCGGACTGCCGTTGCTCCACGCGGTGCACTGGAGATATCCCATACTCCTGATCTTGTTTTCCCGCAGGAAATTCATAGCACTCCGATCCGCCGGAGTGAGCGGAAAACGGTCCGGATTGAGGGCGTGGAAAGATTTGTTATCCAGTCCCCAGTAAGAAATCCATGCGCCGAGGTTGCATCCGGCGGCATCTTTCATGAACTGGCGAAGTTCCTTCTGCTGCCCCTGCGCCTGATTGACGCCGAGCTGAAACCATTCATCCATTTCCTTGAACCAGCGGGGAGTGCTTTTGCGGGTGGACGTCGGCCCTTCCGCGCACCAGTACTGACGAAGCGCCCAATCGCGGTAAATCATGCACCCGTCATACCAGTCGCCCTGAAACATGCGGAAACCGGAGCGATAAGGAACGTTCCAGCGCTGGGGAACCTGACGCATATTGTCGGGGATATTGACCAGCGCCCAGCCCATCCCGTTTTCCCGGGAGGCGGATATCTGCCAGCGTTTCGCGAACTGCCGGGAATCGAAAGCGGCAAGATACAGCCCGGCGCGGTCGTTGTACAAAACATCGAACTGCATGCTGTGTCCGGATCGGTTCGGCTGGAAAAGACGGTTTTTGCCGAGGAGTCCCTTTTCCACCGGATTGGCGATCAGGCGTCCGTTGAAAAACGGGGTCGCCAGAAAATCTTCGGAAGGCTTGCCGTGAACGGCGCCCAGACCGTCGAGCTGCGGAAGGTTGAAGTAAAACGCCGTATACTCTTCAGAACGGTTGACAAACCCGCCATCGATCAGACAGAAAGTTCCGTCGGGGGAAAGCTCAGCTTTGGCCCAGACGTCCAGAGCATTGGGATTGTCCCCCACTTTCAGACCGTCCCAGAAAAAGGAAACGCTTTTTTCCTGAATCGTGATCCGGGGATGTCCTCCAAGTTGAACGGCTTCCGTGGAGGAAATGCTCAGGTCCCCAGCGGAAGAATCCGCGTCTTTTCCTCCCGTGCCGTCGTCCTGTTCGGGATCGATGGAAAGGACTTTCACCGGCGGAATATTTTTTACATCCGTATGAATTTTCTTCAGTTTCATCGACCACAGGGCGCCGGTTGTATGGCGGTTGACAAATTCAACTCCGTCGGCATTGCGGATGCTCGAGATGCCTCCGCCCTTCTCCGGAGAAAGAAATTGAACAGAGATTCCATTGCCTTTCAGGGTTGCGGCCGACGGCAGCGCGGAAACATCAACGGGAGCGGGCACGATGTCCCACTGGTCGAAGTCTCCGCCGCTCCCGCGCTGGCGGACAACCAATGATATCCGGCGGGTTCCGGGCGGAACGGAAAAGCGGAGCGAATACGTCTGCCATTGCGCGTTCTGTTTGAGCCAGTTGTCCGTAACCGCTTTGAAGGATGCCGTGGCATTGCCCGCCTGATAAGCGGAAAAAGCGATCTGAAACTCGCCGTTGCCGCGCGATTGAAACTTCAGAATCCATGAGCCTCCCTTTGCCGGAAAAGGTTCCGTGCGCAGGAAAGCCGATATATTCGGATCGAGCGGAGCCAGATGCAGATATTGTGTCCCGTCGGAATCGCGGCGGACTTCCGCCGTGCCGCTCTTTTTGTCAACCACCCAGTCCGAGGGAAGAGATTGCGGAGGATCTTTTTCGAAAGTACGGTTCGGAATCTGCATCGGAGGCGGCGGCTGATAGGCCGGGGGAACCGTCTCACGGCTGAGCCCGAGCTGATAATTCAGGAGGGTCTGGAGCCATGCGGGATATGTTTCACCGGTGGAAGTGCCCGCGCCGGAGAGTCCGGCGCCCCATGTGAGGCTGTCGCCGAGACAAAGCACACGGTCGCCCGGATGGACCTTCCCCTTAAGTTGTTCGGCCACCGATTCCCCGAGCAGACGAGCCCCGGCGGAAGTCAGGTGGAGACCGTCCTTCGCACGGCTGTTTGCCGGATTCCGGATCAGGCTGGACGCGGCTTCCGTCGCTCCGCCATGTTGTTCCACCGCCTGATAAAAGTCATTGAGAAGGACCTGATGACGGACCGCCATTTCCCGGATCAGCTTGTTGTAATTTTTCACCCGCTGTTCCGGAGGAACGCCGTCGGAATAACGGTGGCGTTCACTCAGGTAGGTCCAGATGGCCGGGTTGATTGTATTCAGCATGATGACCTTGACCCCATGTTTCCGGGCGGAGGCAATCATGTTTGCAAAATTACGCTGAAATTCCTCCGGAGAAACCAGATTTCCGGAATTGAGGGCGTCGTTTCCGCCATAACCGATCACCAGAATCTGCGGCCGGATCTGTTGGAGCAGTGCAGTCAGCCGGGCCTCGCCCTGACGGGAATTATGTCCGCCCACGCCGCCGTTGAACACCGTCACCGGCGCAGCGGCGAGGGCGAGTCCCAGAAGGGAGAAGACGGAAAACAGGAGCAGGAAGAAATTTTTTTTCATTGCGCCACCAGGAACTGACGGTTACAGATGACCGCTTCATTGATCTTGTAAGCAGCGACCAGCTCAATGCGGGAGACGGAGTGCGAACTGCCGTCGGCACACCAGACATTTGCGCGGTCGCTGTGACGCAGATGAACCTGATACTTGTTGCCGTAAGTGCCCGGTCCCAGCAGAGGAATGTTGTTGACCTGAATTCCGTCGCTCGTATTTCCGGGGCGGTTCAACGCACTGTCCGCAAGCATAATGAAACTGGAAGGGGAATAAGTGTAAGTGATTCCCGCCTGATCTGTATCGGAAAACTGACTGTTGCTCCGGTAAGCCTGCCCTATCTGAATATTGGCGCCGGCCGCCGCCATTGAACGGATGGCATAGGTATAATACTGGCTGGTGTAGTAATAGGGGTTCTGCGAAGGACAAACCAGCACATTCATCGACTTGTTCCGGCCCTTGTCCTGATCGATTTTTATGGTCCCGGAACTGTAAAGAGTCTGTGCCCACATGTTGGTCCCTTGCTGGGCCGGAGGAAAGTAGCCGCCGAAGTCATTGGAATAAGTATAAAGAAGAGTCCCGGATGACTTCAGATTGCCGAGACAGGCAACCGCCTGAGCCTTTTTCCGCGCACTGTTCAATGCGGGAAGCAGCATGCCTGCCAGAATTGCGATAATCGCAATCACAACGAGCAGTTCGATAAGCGTAAAGTTCCGTTTCATCATGATTTTCTTCCTTTCACTTGATATTGTTTGATATATTCCAAGGCATCTTGAAACTTGACCGTGGCAAGACAGCAATACAGGTCCGCCGCCCCGTAATAGAGAAAGATTTCATCCCCCACGACCACATTGGCACACGGGAAAATGCAATTCGGATAAGCTCCGGCGGACTCGAATCCGCCCTGCGGTTCCATGATCGGCAGAGGCGAACGCGCCAGAACTTTCAAAGGATCATGACGGTCGAGCAGCATCAACCCGACCCGATAGGTGCCCGGACGGTCGACCGCGTGATAGAACATGAGCCAGCCATCGTCCGTAGGAATGGGAACGCCGGAAGCGCCTATTTTCATCCGCTCCCACTCATATTCTGGCTTGATCAGCAGATGGTCGTCGGGAATGTCTTCGCCATCGATCATGTTCCAAGGCATTTCACGGCGGTTGCTGCTCCAGCGTTCCAGAGAACCGGAATAAGCCAGCCAGATGGCGCCCGGATTGTAAGCCATGGGAAGTGTCCATGGAATCGCGGTGGTCGGACGATGTAGAATCATGTATTTTCCATTGATTTTTTCCGGAAAAAGAACCACATTGGCATCGCTGAGATGTTCACTGGTAAGAGGCCCGAGCCGACGGCATTCCTTCCAGTCGGAAGTAACGGCGAACCCGGCCCGGCGGAAGTTCTCTGTCCATGTGGGATTGCGGCTGCCGTCAGGACCGAGCCGACGTTCCCCTGCGGCAAACTTTTTCATATTGAATGAACGTGCGGCATAGGCAATGTAAAATTGTCCGTCGAATTCAGTGACGCGGGCATCCTCCACGCTCGCGTGATCGAAGTCGTCCTGGTTCGGGGACGGGCGCAGAAGAGGTTCCGGCGCACACTCGAAATGAATGCCGTCCGAGCTGGAAGCGTAACCGAGGTAAATCTCGCCGTTGCCTGGCTCGGGCGTGGCGGTGAAAACCATGTGAAACTTCCGTCCGTCGAAAACAACGCCCGGATTGCGGGCTTCGTGCTGTCCCCACGACAGCGCCGGATTGGGTCCCAGAACAGGATTTCCGGAATAACGTTTGATCTCAAGCATGAGAGGAGCCTCCCTGGCTCAGTGTGATTCTAAGTTTCGGCTCGATTTTCGTCAGTCTCGGAAAATCGGTCCGGTCGGAACAGAGGATATCGACGCCGGTGCGCCCCATGGCGGCATATTCGACCTGAACGGAGGAAAGGCCGCTCTGGAGCACCATTTCCGCATCCAGGCAATCGTATCCAACCGCCTGAACTTTACCGGACAGCCCCTCATCCCCGATGCAGCGTTTGACCCCATTTGCAAGGAAATCGTTTGTGGAAAAAATGACTTCGGGAGCACGACCGCAATAGAGATATTTTTTGGCAGCCAGATAACTGGCGGTGAGCATTCGCTGATGGCTTGACAACGGATCGGAACATTCCATGAAATCGACCGCCGGATCGAAGTCCAGCGCATAGTCCGCCGCCGCCTGACGAAACCCGCGCAGACGTTCCTGATAAGTCAAGTCGTTCGGATCGGGAATCCGCCAGCTGACAACCGCCATGCGCCGGCAGCCGTTGGCGATAAAACGTTCCGCCAGACGATACGCGCCGGAGTAGTCATCATTGACGACCGCATACACGTTTTCCGGAGCGCTTTCGATGCCGCGCATCCGATAGTTCAGAAACACAAATTTCTTGTCGGGAAAGAGCCGGGCCAGTTCGAGGGTCTGGCGGAATTTATTGGATTCGAGCACCAGGATGCCGCGAAAATCGAAAGAGTCGATCCGGTTGTAAAGCCGGATCTGTTTTTCCGGCTCATCGAAGATCAAAGAAGCATCCAGAGGGCGTTCGACAGCAGCGGCGGAAATGCCCTGATACAGCCTCGAAAAAACCATGTCCTGATGCGAAGTTTGCGGATCGTGGGAACACCAGATGCCGCAGATGGGTTTCACTTCAAATTGTTCAGCATCGGCAACGAAGGTCCCCTTCTTGGGGCGCCGGAAACAGAAACCTTCGTCAACAAGGGCCTGCATGGCAAGATCGGCGGTACGCAGGCTGACTCCGGCCGCTTCGGCCACCAGCTTGATGCTGGGCATCAGAGCGCCGGGAGACAAATTCTGCTGCCGGATCAGCTTCAGGAGTTCCTCCTTGATCTGCTGATATATCGGAAGAGGCCGTTTTTTATCAACTTTTATCACTAGATTCATTTGCGACATCCATTGTCAATATTCATTGATTTTACTTTTCATTATACATGATTATACTTTATGTTTATTGAATTGTCAAGACGGGATATTAAAAAAAATCAAAAATAATGTCCGGGAAAAGAAATTCTTCCGTTGAAGTTTTCACAGACGGCAGACTTCTCTGCCGAGTTACAGGGAATTCTTCCCTGCCGGCAATACGGAGAGGATTGCATGACAATTTTTCAGAAACGGAAATTTTTCATTGACGCTCTCCCGGAAAAAGAAAAAGGTGCGGAAAAGGGCGAATTCTTTTTGAAGGAATTCCCGTTCCCGCACCTTGCGGAAAGCGAAGCGCCGGGCTCATCCATCGGATCGCCCGGCGGTATTCCGGGTTCAGCGCCCTTCCATCATCGCGGCGACGTCGGACGCGACTTCGCCGGTCGGCTTGATGTTGAACTTCTCCACCAGAACCTTCGCGACTCCGGGCGAGAGGAACGCGGGAAGCGTCGGGCCGAGCCGGATTCCCTTGAATCCGAGCGCCAGCAGGGCCAGCAGAACCGCCACCGCCTTCTGTTCATACCAGGCGATGTCGAAGGAAAGCGGCAGTTCATTGACATCGTTCAGACAGAAGGCTTCCTTGAGTTTCAGCGCGATCACCGCCAGACTGTAGGAGTCATTGCATTGTCCGGCGTCCAGCACGCGCGGGATTCCGCCGATATCGCCGAGGTTGAGCTTGTTGTAACGGTATTTCGCACAACCGGCAGTCAGGATGACGGTGTCTTTCGGAAGAGCTTCCGCGACCTGCGTGAAATATTCGCGGGTCTTGTGGCGTCCGTCGCATCCGGCCATCACGACGAAGCGTTTGACCGCGCC